>JAVXCD010000055.1:0-10226 GCA_036659655.1 Alistipes sp. | reverse complement strand
CTCGAGGATCGTACACCATTACCTTTGCGACCTCTCGACAGGCTCGAGGATCGTGAACCGAGACCTTTGCGACCTCTCGACAGGCTCGAGGATCGAATTTTTTGTGCTATTTTGAACGTGGCGAAGCGTTCTTTCAGTATTAGACCTCCGATTTTAGCGAACTAAATGAGAATTTATAGGGCGAAAAGAGCCGAAAAGAACGAGATTAATAAATTAAAAAACAACTTCTTAGATTCCTGTTATTTTTTTGATTTCGTTCAACTTATTCAATGCTTCGATAGGAGTTAATGTGTTGATGTCGAGCCCTTTTATCTGGTCGCGGATTTGAATCAGCACTGGATCATCCAGCTGAAACATAGATAGTTGCATGCTCTGGGGATGATCTATCTGCTCCACAGCCTCTTTAACCGAGGAGGCACTTTTTTTACCGCGATTCTTGGGACTTTTACTCGGCACAATCTCATTGTTGCCATAGACCAATTCCAAGTTATGCAGGATTTCGTCGGCACGCGACACCACAGACAGGGGAATCCCGGCCATTTTTGCAACATGAATACCGAACGAGTGCTCCGTACCACCGCGTTCGAGTTTGCGCAGGAAGACGATGGTGTTGTCTACCTCCTTCACACTCACATGATAATTTTTCACACGCGGACACATCTGCTCCATCTCGTTAAGTTCATGATAGTGAGTGGCAAAGAGTGTCTTAGCATGAGCGGTGGGATGATTGTGAAGGTATTCAACCATGGCCCATGCGATCGAAATACCGTCGTAAGTGCTGGTGCCGCGACCGATCTCGTCGAGCAGGACGATGCTCCGGTCGGAGATGTTGTTCAAAATGCTGGCCGACTCTAACATCTCAACCATAAAGGTGGATTCTCCCTGTGAAATGTTGTCCGATGCACCGACACGGGTGAAAATTTTGTCCACCACCCCGATATGTGCCGCCTGCGCAGGCACAAACGAACCCATCTGCGCCATGAGGATGATGAGTGCGGTCTGACGCAGCAACGCCGATTTTCCCGACATATTCGGACCCGTGATCATCATGATCTGCTGTTGCTTGTCGTCGAGCAGGATGTCGTTGGGAATATATTCCTCACCCACAGGCATCAACGTCTCAATCACGGGGTGTCGTCCCTGCTTGATTTCGATGCGATTGCCCATGTCGAGTACAGGGCGCACATAGCGTTTTTCACAAGCGATGCGTGCAAAAGATTGCAAACAGTCGATGCGCGCCACAAGGTGAGCATCCTGCTGCAAAGCGACCAACGATTGGGCCAGAAATGAGATGATCTCAGCGTAGATACGTTGCTCAATGACGAGCATTTTCTCCTCTGCGCCTAAAATTTTCTCCTCGTACTCTTTCAACTCTTCGGTAACATATCGCTCGGCATTGGCCAGTGTCTGCTTGCGATGCCATGAGTCGGGCACCTTGTCTTTGTGTGCATTACGCACTTCGATGTAGTAGCCGAAGACGTTGTTGTAACTGATTTTCAAGGATGGGATACCAGTTGTCTCACTCTCGCGTTGTTGAATCCTATTCAGCAAGTCCTTGCCGTGGAGTGCAATGCGTCGCAGGTCGTCCAATTCGGCATCCACGCCGTCGGCAATCACACCTCCTTTTTGAATTTGGTTGTTCGCCGGATCGGGATAAATCTCACGGGCAATGCGTTCGCGCACCTCGCTCAGCACATCAATTTTCGAGGCCAACAGGTGCAACATGTCGTGATCTGTCGATTCGAAAAGAGCCTTCAGCGTCTCAATGGCTGCGAGTGACTGTTTCAACTGTACCAACTCCCGTGGCACAACGCGTGCCGCTGCAATGCGCGAGCCGATCCGCTCCAGATCGCCGATCAGGGCGATCTGCTCCCGAATGGCACCGGCTAATTCGGTGTCTGTTACCAATTTTTCCACCACGTCCAGCCGTTGATTGATTTTTGCCGGATCTTTGATCGGCATGGCGATCCAGCGTTTGAGCAGCCGGCCGCCCATGGGGGTCTGCGTGCGGTCGATTACATCGGCAAAACCGCACTTCTCACGCGAAGCGTTCGAGGAGAAGAGTTCGAGGTTGCGAATCGTGAACTTGTCGACCCACACATAATCGTCCTGATCGATGCGGGCAATCGAAGTGATGTGTCCGGTTAGTTTATGCTCGGTAAATTCGAGGTAGTATAAAATAGCTCCGGCGGCTGAAATGCCACTTGTAAAATGTTCTACACCAAATCCTTTGAGCGAAAGTGTGCCAAACTGTTTGCACAGCCGTTCGCGATTCACCTCTTCCGAAAAAACCCATTCATCCAGTCGATAGGTGTAGTATTTTGCTCCGAAAGCGGAGGCAAAACGATCTTCGTAACCCCGCTGAAAAACAATCTCTTTCGGGGCGAGATTCGAAAGTAACTTATCTATATAGGTGTCCGTGCCTTCGGCGACATAAAATTCGCCGGTCGAAATATCTAAAAATGCCACTCCCGTGCATTGCCGGCCGAAATAGACCGAGGCCAAATAGGTGTTTTCTTTGTTTGTTAAGATGTTGTCGGACATAGCAACACCCGGTGTGATCAACTCGATTACCCCGCGCTTGACAAGTCCTTTCACCGTTTTCGGATCTTCCAGTTGCTCGCAGATTGCCACTCGCTCGCCCGCCCGCACCAACTTCGGTAGATAGGTGTCGATAGCGTGATAGGGGAAGCCTGCCAGTTCGACATAGGTGCCTGAGCCGTTGGCACGACGTGTCAACGTAATGCCTAAAATACCGCTGGCATGGATGGCATCTTGGCCGAAAGTTTCGTAGAAATCACCTATACGAAACAATAGAATCGCATCAGGATGTACCGCCTTGACCGCGTAATATTGCTTCATCAGCGGTGTTTCAATATATTTTTTCTCTATGGACACAATAAGAAATAGTTTCTAATTTATTTAAAATAATGCAGATCGTCGAGCCGGTCCAACTTTCGCCTGCCTGTTATTCAACGCAAAATTTCGTCTTGCTGAGCAACGCGAAGAATCTGATTTTGAGATCCGTTGCATTCGTTCGGGATGACTGCGATTCTATCTGATAAGCCACATATCTTGCGACAGCCCATTCCATTCGACAAATTTAGGAATCGCAGGCGCGGATCGAATGCGTAAAATTTATTTGAACCCCACGTATCATCAAAATTTACTACAAAGATAACCTAATTTGCAATTTGCGCAACTTGTAAGTTGTAAAATCTACAAGATTCCTATTTCCAACAGCATCCGACGATAAAATTCGGCCTTCCATTCCACCGATTTCGGATAGGCTCGCGACGAGGAGGGCATGCGATAGAGCCGTAGCGTGTGCCCCGCAAATGCACATTGTGCACTCGTCCCTATCGCCGGTGCCGGGCATCCCGTCAGGGCGCAGAGGGTGTCGGTCGCCTTCTCTCCGGTGGTGACAAGAGTTCGACACAAGGGAATCTGTCGTAGAAGTGCAGCTAAGTCGACCTCCCGTACCACTTGAAGAAAATTATCAGATGCGTTGTCTTTCAACCTGATAACTTCCGAAGCAGTATCGTAGAGTGCAACTCCCTTTTGGGTGCAGAAAGCAATTATTCGCTCTCGATCGAAGTGTTTTTTATCGGCGGTCAGAAAATGATTTTTATCCTCATAAAACAACGTCCCCATGATCCGCCACATATCGTTTTGCAGGTTGGGGTAGTAGAATTCCATTGACCAACGAGCATGCGGAGGTGGAAAACTACCCAGCATCAGCATCTTAGCCCCCACAGGCAGAAACGGTGTCAGGGGATGCTGTTCGATCTTATTCGAAAAATCGTTCGTCATAATTCACCAGATAAAGTTTTTCGGTAGCGCGCGTCAGAGCCGTATAAAGCCAGCGCAACATGTCTTTGCTCATGATCTCATCTCCAAACAGGCAACGGTCTACAAACACCGCCTTCCACTGTCCGCCCTGTGCCTTGTGACAGGTGACAGCATAGGCGAATTTTACCTGCACAGCATTAAAATGCGGATTTTCACGAATCTCGGCAAAACGCTTTAACTTGCTCTTGGTACCGGCATAATCTTTTTCGACCTCATAAAATAGGCGTGAACTCTCTTCTTTGGTCAATGACGGCGACTCCGAAGCGATGGTGTCGAGCAGCATTTTGCACTCTATCTCTGTGTCGTCGTAGTCGGCAAACGACAGCACCACATCGGCAAAGCGAAACCCATAGAAATCCTCAAACCGTCGCAGCCGCTTCAATAGAGCCACATCACCGTTGGCAATGAAACTCATCGGGCACTCCTTGTCCTGCTCCGTGAAATGATAATTATTCTTCACAATCATCAGCATATCACCGCTTTCGATCTCCTCTTCCGCACCTAATACATTACGACGTATGCCCTCGTTGTAGCGATTGGCTCGTTTGTTCGATCGGGTGACAACGATGGTCTCCTCGCGGCCATAGCGCGCGTAGCAATCTTGCAATTTCTCCAATACCTCGCCGCCATCAATTGCCTCCATCTCCGGAAAATCCATCTTGAAACGTGGAATTTCATAGATGCAGTTTTCGAGCATGCAACGCACCAAGGTGGCGTTGAATAGAATGCCCGACTCGGCCTCCTGCCGCACAACCTCGTCCATCGTGTCGTAGACCACATCCCCGTAAGGCATCAGTTCGGAGGGCTCCAAGGCGGGGCTGTGATCCGAGCCGACAGGTGGCAACTGCGCATTATCGCCCACCAAAATCAGCCGACAGTTCTTTCCGCTGCGCACATATTGAATCAGGTCGGTCAGCAGAGCTCCGCTGCCAAAGAGCGCGCCGCCACCGGAGGTGGTGTTCGAGAGCATCGAGGCCTCGTCAACGATAAAAATCGCAGCATTCTCCTTATTTATATTCAACGAATACTTCGATTCGTACTCGGCATTGGTTTGCTGCCGATAAATTCGCTTGTGGATGGTGAGAGCCTTTTCCTTGGAATAATGGGTCAGCACTTTGGCGGCACGTCCCGTAGGGGCTAAGAGGATTGTTTTGATATTCAATTCCTTAAGAGCACCAACTAAGGCCGAAATAAGAGTCGTTTTACCCGTTCCGGCATACCCGTTCAAGATAAATATCTTAGAGAAATCATCGTCAACAAGGTAGTCTGATAATTTTTCTATGATTTTTTTTTGGCTAAGAGTTGTTTCGAAACAAATTTTAGCGTAAATTTGGGACGAAATACGTGTATTAAGCATTTGCTTCTATACGTTTTTAATTTGATACAAACTTAATCACAAATATTTGAAATGAAAAAAATTGCTCAAATTATTCTTGCGGTAGGCCTTGTAGCCTTGGTCTATATCGTCTATCTGCAAATTTCAACTCCTCTTCATTTCGAAGACGAGAAGAAAACCAAAGAAGCCAAAGTGATCGAACGCATCAAAGACATCCGGACGGCGCAACGTGCTTTCAAGTCGAAGTACCAGCGTTTTACAGGTAGTTTTGATACGTTGACTAACTTTATTCTTAACGACACACTCGTGTTGGAACGTAAGATCGTCGATGAAGACGACTCACTCGCTTTGGCTATGCTGAAGAAAATGGGTAAAAAGAATGTGGAAAGTTTCAAAATCGCTGTGATCGATACTATTTTCCTGCCTAAGAAATTATCGGCAGCAGATGTTGCGGAATTGCGTTACATTCCCGGTATTGAGCCTAAAACAGAGTATCTGTTGAAGGCCGGCAGCATCGCAACCGAGTCGAAGGTTGTGATTCCGGTTGTGGAGTGCAGTGTCCCCTACAAAATGTTCCTCGACACGGTGAAATATCGCCAAGAGATCATCAACTTGATTGACGACGATGTTAATAACTTCAACCGTTATCCCGGCATCAAATTCGGCTCAATGGAGGCAGGTAACAATGAGGCTGGCAACTGGGAAAAATAGTAACAACACTTCTACGAATAACAAGGTGTCCATTCAGCTCAAGTTGGGTGGACACTCTTTTTCGTGGAATGCGCTGCCTGCCGATCTGTCTACAGAAGCCGGTGACGTGGAATTTGTCGTATTAACCCACCAGTCGGTAGTTGTCCCACAGGAGCAGTTTGAACCCTCGTTGGCCGCCAACTATCTTCGATTATGCGGCATGCCGTGCAACACAGAGCAGACGGCAGTTTATAGCGACCCGCAAGCACCCATCATCGCCGTGATGGCGATTGACTCGCTATGCCTGCACACACTGCAAGAACATCTCGGCGGGCGAGTTCTCTTCACATCCCCCCTGCTGACCACGCCGACCAAGGCTGCGTCCTGCATCTGGCTCTATCGGGCCGATGATTTGCTATATATAAAGGTATATGACGGCACGTTGCGTCTGGCCGAAGTGATGCACACACCTACAGATGCGGATGTTCTCTATTATATTGCACGGCTCAGCAAGGATTTCTCACTCGACACCCTGCTCATTGATTCATCGAGCGATCACCGCAAGGAGACACAAAAATCGCTCAAACGCTATTTTAAACAGGTTTTATGCGAATAATCAGCGGAATATATCGAGGACGGGCAATCAATCCGCCCAAAAATCTGCGAGCACGACCAACGACGGATTTTGCAAAGGAAAATTTATTCAATATTTTGAATAATTTAGTGGATTTTGAGCAGACAAATGTGCTCGATCTCTTCGCCGGCACAGGATCAATCAGCTACGAATTTGCCTCGCGCGGAGCAAAAAGCGTCACGTCAGTTGAGATTAATACGGTGCATTATAACTTCATCAAGCAGACCGCAGCACAACTTGGTATTGAGAATTTATATGCGGTGAAAGCCAATGTTTTTCTCTACTTGAAAAGTTGCACCAAGCAGTTTGATCTGATTTTTTCGGATGCACCCTACGATTTAGAGGGTAGTGAGGAGGTCGTCAAACAAGTGCTGAATGGGGGACTGTTGAGCCCAGAGGGCATTTTTATCTTCGAACACTCGGAAAAACAAGATTTTTCTGCCTATGCGGAGTTCTGGCAATTAAGAAGTTACGGCAGTGTGCAATTTTCCATGTTCAAAAAATAAAAAAAACATTTGGAGATACGAAAATTTGTACTACCTTTGCATTCGCAATCAAGAAACGGTGCGCTAGTTCAGTCGGTTAGAATACGTGCCTGTCACGCACGGGGTCAGGGGTTCGAGTCCCCTGCGCACCGCACCAAGGAGATAGACTATAAATCAATGTTTACGGCGATTTATAGTCTGTTTTTTTTGTACCATACAGTCTAAAAAGGCCCCCAAGTCCACGATCCTCGAGCTTGTCGAGAGGTTGCAAAGGCTTTGAAAACACAGTTCCCGATCCTCGAGCTTGTCGAGAGGTCGCAAGGTCTTGGTGTACGATCCTCGAGCTTGTCGAGAGGTCGCAAAGGCTTTGAAAACAATTGGCTTAATAGTCAAAATGGTGCGTGAAAAACATCAACATTCTAAGAATTTTGACCGCGCGTTCCTTGAACGCCTTGTCATAGTGCTTTACCCCCCCCCATAATGGTTAAAGTTCCCAACCTATTGTGCGGATAAAGTTAGGTATTCCAAAATAGTGTTTGCACCTTATTCAGTATCTTCCACTTACGAAATAAACATACTATTCATGCTGCGTTCTGCGTTATCTTTTCGAATTAAAAAAGAAAACGACACTATGCAGATTAAAATTTCAAAGACACTCGAAGCGATCCTTGCACGCACAGCGTTCGACACAGCAAAAGCGGGTATTACACACTCTCTGAAGGATTTTATCCTACTGGAAATCCTGCGGGAAGAGGGAGCCCTCGCCTATCAGATACTCTCTTCGTTGCTCAAAGATTGGGAACTCTATCAGATTCGCCTGCGCATCGAGCGCGAGGTGACCAACGACACTACCGACCGGGAGGAGCAGCATGCAGAGACCTTTTTCAAGAACTTCAGTGACGAGTTACGCACCCTGTGCGGCCCTGCCCGCAGTCTATCCACGGCACATGCCCTGCTGAATATCATCAGCGACCACACGACCGTCAGTTCCCGCGTATTGGAGATGTACCACCTCTCGGCGGAGGTCCTTGCCGCGGAGATCAAAAAATTCGCCTTAGGCGATGACCTGCCCCGCATAGAGATGCAACCGCTCTTCGACTTCACCGACGACACCAAACGGCAAGAACCGGCTCCACAGATGCTCGATAAGTTCGGTGTGAACCTCACGCGACTGGCACAAGAGGGGAAAATAGACCCCGTGGTGGGGCGCGAACGCGAAATCGAGCGGGTGGTACAGATCCTTTCACGTCGCAAGAAAAACAACCCGATACTCATCGGCGAGGCGGGTGTGGGCAAGAGTGCCATCATCGAGGGACTGGCTCTGCGTATTGCTGCGGGCGATGTGCCCTACACCATCAGCAACAAAACGCTCTTCTCGCTCGATGTATCGTCGTTGGTGGCAGGCACAAAATTCCGCGGCGAATTTGAGGAGCGCATGCAACAGTTACTGGACGAACTGCGCAAAAGTAATGACACAATTCTGTTTATCGACGAAATTCACACGATCGTGGGAGCCGGTGCCACACAGGGCAGCCTCGACACGGCCAACATCCTCAAACCCGCGCTGGCACGAGGAGAACTCCAGACCATCGGAGCAACCACGCTCAACGAATACCGTGAAAACATCGAGAGTGATGCCGCGTTGGAGCGTCGCTTCCAGAAGGTAATCATCGAGCCCACCACCGCCGAGCAGACCCTTCAGATTCTGCACAACATCGCCCCCTACTACGAGCGTCATCACAAGGCGCACTACACCGACGAGGCATTGCAGGCGTGTGTGTCGCTGACCGAGCGTTACATCACCGACCGGCACTTTCCCGACAAAGCCATCGACGTGATGGATGAAGCCGGCTCACGCGTCCACCTATCGTCGGCCAAAGAGCCTGCGCAGATTCGCGCCATGGAGGTGGCCTTTCATGCAGCACAAACAGAGCGTCGCGAAGCCGTCGAGGCCTTTGTTTACGAGAAAGCAGCGGCAGCACGACTGCACGAGATGGCTCTCAAGACAAAATTAGGCGAGTGTCGTGCCGAGTGGCAACACTCGCTGGAGCAACATCCCGTGGCAATTACCGCCGAACATATTGAGCAGGTTATCACTTCGATGACCGGCATCCCCGCCGAACGAGTATCGAGTGGCGAACTCTCACGTCTGCAAGGATTGCAGGCACATCTCTCCCACCGCGTAGTGGGACAGGGAGAGGCTGTGGCGAAAATAACACACTCCATCAAGCGGTCTCGCGCAGGACTGCAAGATGAAGGCCGCCCGATCGGAGTTTTCATGTTCGTAGGTCCCACGGGCGTGGGCAAGACCCTGCTGGCAAAAGAGGTCTCGAAATGGCTGTTTGACGAACATCGCGGCCTGATTCGGATCGATATGAGCGAATATGGCGAGAAACACAACGTGGCACGGCTGATCGGTTCGCCGCCGGGATATGTGGGCTACGGAGAGGGTGGTCAGCTGACCGAGGCCGTGCGTCGACAACCCTATGCGGTAGTACTTTTCGACGAGATCGAAAAAGCACATCCCGACGTATTCAATTCGATGTTGCAGATTTTCGATGAGGGACACCTCACCGACGGTTCGGGACGCAAAGTAGACTTTCGGAACACAATCATCATTATGACTTCGAATGTGGGATCGCGTGCGGCTGTACAGCGGAGTGTGCAAGTGGGCTACAACACCCCAACCAAAAGTGGCGAACAGAGTACACCCCAGAAAGGCGAATACCGCAAAGCCTTGGAACAGACCTTTGCACCTGAATTTTTGAATCGTGTCGACGATATTGTGATCTTCCGCACCCTCGATGTGGCGGATGTAGAGCAGATCATCGAGTTGGAACTGAAGGGGCTTTTCGATCGCACCCGCAAGTTGGGCTACAACGTGCGCATCACCACCCATGCCAAACAACGGCTGGCTTCATTGGGCTACGAATCGAAATATGGAGTTCGCTCACTCAAGCGCACGTTGATGGACAACGTCGAGGAGCCGCTATCGACCCTCATTATCGACGGCAAACTCCAAGAGGGCGACACGGTGATCGTAGAGTCAGACAAGAAAATCGGCGTAAAATTGCGCGTGGCCTGACACAACATCACAAAATCAGTTCACGCCCACACACGATCCTCGAGCCTGTCGAGAGGTCGCAAAGTCGGCAGCACAAGAACAACGCACGATCCTCGAGCCTGTCGAGAGGTCGCAAAGTCGGCAGCACAAGAACAACGCACGATC
>JAVXCD010000054.1:0-10365 GCA_036659655.1 Alistipes sp. | reverse complement strand
GTGTTTCCAAAGTCTTTGCGACCTCTCGACAGGCTCGAGGATCGTACATTGTGTTTCCAAAGTCTTTGCGACCTCTCGACAGGCTCGAGGATCGTGAACGTTTCCTGTTTGAGCAAACCCCTATACGATCCTCGGGTCTAATTTATTCGTCCCACCGGGTTTTGCGCTTGATTCAGAAAAGGCGCGAGAAAAATAGGGCTTTGTTGCAAAGCCACAATAGTTTTCCTATCTTTGTGCAAATTATTCCGAATTTCAAAATACATCTCTGATGTTCAAAACATACGTAAGGCTACTCGGTTTCGCCAAACCCTTTGGAAGATATGCTATTCCCTACTTTTTTTATGCGGTATTGTATGCTATTTTCAACACGTTCAACTATGCGATGATTATCCCCATCATCAAAACCATGTTTCTGGATGACTACCACTTTTCTCCTATTTTTCACTTCGCCGAATTGTCGTTCAACAACATGGATGGTGCTTTCTCAGGCTGCATAAATTACGTATACACCAATGTCTTCGGTGTTGATTTTCAGATGGAACGCATGCTCATCCTGCTCTCGGCGATCACCATCTTTATGAACCTAATGAGCAACCTGTTTCGCTATCTGAGTGCGTGGACGGTGGAGAATCTGCGCACACGCACCCTGCAACGGATGCGCAACGAGATGTTCGAAAAGGTGATTAACATGAATGTCGGCTACTTCAGCGACCAGCGCAAAGGCGATATTATTTCGAAGATCACCTCCGACGTGAGTGTGGTTCAATTTTGCATCACCAACACCCTCCAAGTGGCTTTCCGGGAGCCGTTGCTGACGATCGGCTACTTGGTCATGATGTTCGCCGTGTCGTGGGAGTTGTCGCTCTTTGCTATCCTATTCCTGCCCGTGGTGGCACTGATTATCGGTAGCATTGTCAAGCGTTTGCGTCATCCGGCCATGCAGAGTCAGCAACGTATGGGCGACATGGTGAGCACGCTCGACGAGTCGCTGTCGGGTCTCAAAGTGATCAAGAGTTACAATGCCACAAATTACATCAAACAAAAATTTTTCGCACTGAATGCCGAAATGTCGCGGTTGCTGCTTTCTATGGCGCGCCGTCAGCAATTAGCCTCGCCGATGAGCGAGTTTTTGGGCATCTCGGCAATCGCCGTGATCATCGTTTTTGGCGGTTCGCTGGTGGCTAAAGGTTCGTTGAGTGGTGCGGGATTCCTCGCTTTCATCGCGGTTTTTTCTCAGATCACACGCCCTGTACGTGCATTTATCGACCAGTTTGCCAATATAAACCAAGGTATTGCTGCCGGCGAACGAATCTTCTCGGTGCTGGATGCGCCCTGTGAAATACAGGACAAGCCCGATGCGAAGATTCTGAAGCAGTTCAAGGAAAAAATCGAGTTCCGCGACATCCATTTCACCTACGACGGCAGTCGCGAAGTGATCAACGGCATCTCGTTCGACATCAAACACGGGCAGACCGTTGCTCTTGTGGGACCTTCGGGCGGTGGCAAGTCGACCTTGAGTGAGTTGATTCCGCGTTTCTACGACACCTCGGCCGGCGATATATTAATCGACGGTGTGTCGGTGCGCGACTATACACAAGAGAGCCTGCGTGCTCACATGAGCGTGGTGGCACAGGATACTTTGCTTTTCAACGATACAATCGGAAATAACATCGCCATGGGCAAAGCGGGTGCTACACCTGCTGAGATCATCGAGGCGGCGAAGGTGGCCAATGCCCACAATTTTGTGATGGAGGCTCCTGAAGGCTACGAAACCAATATCGGAGATCGGGGCGTGAAACTCTCCGGCGGACAGCGGCAGCGACTCTCCATTGCCCGTGCTGTGCTGAAAAATCCTGAAATTCTGATCCTTGACGAGGCCACTTCGGCACTCGATACGGAGAGCGAAAAATTGGTGCAGGACGCACTTAACGCCTTGTTGCAAGGACGTACTTCGATTGTTATTGCCCATCGTCTGAGCACGATACATAATGCCGATAAGATCATCGTTGTTGACCATGGTCGTATTGCCGAGCAGGGAACACATGCGGAGCTCTTGGCCAAAGATGGCATTTATTCTAAACTGATCGAATTGCAGAGTTTCGACTAACTCAATCCCCGTCATGACCGAGAAAGAGAAGATGCTTGCCGGCGAACTTTTCGATCCGCAAGATGCCGTGCTCACGGCCGACCGCCGGCAGGCAACGCGCTTGCAGCATCGGCTGAATGTGGAATTGTGCGATCATGATGAGGAGTATCGACAAGCCTACCGCGCGTTGTGTCCACATGCCGCTACGGGGAGTTTCATTCGTGCCCCGTTTTTCTGTGATTACGGTTACAACATCTATATCGGTGCAGGGTCTTTCGTGAATTTCGACTGTGTGTTCATTGATCTTGCCCCCATCCGGTTGGGCAAAAACTGTCTCATCGCACCGAAAGTACAACTGCTCACCGCTCATCACCCCTTCGAAGCAGCTACACGTGCCACAGGGTTGGAGCAGGGCAAACCCATCACCATCGGCGACGATTGCTGGCTGGGCGGTGGGGTTATCGTGTGTCCGGGGGTGTCGATCGGCGATAGGTGCATCATCGGAGCAGGTGCGGTGGTGACCAGAGATATTCCGGCAGACTCACTGGCCGCAGGCAATCCCGCGCGCATTCTGCGTGTGCTTGAACGTGTGTCCGAGTAGAATTTGAGATAATTATTATTATCTTTGCATGATGCTCCGCCCAAAGCCAATAAAGCCGCGGCGTGCAACGTTAGAGAAATCGATGAAAGAAGATACAATCAAAATACTGGGCGCGCGCGTCCACAATCTGAAAAACATAGACTTGGAGATTCCACGCAATAAACTTGTGGTGATCACCGGTTTGTCCGGATCGGGAAAATCCTCGCTCGCTTTCGATACGATCTATGCCGAGGGGCAACGTCGTTACATGGAGACGCTTTCGACCTATGCACGCCAATTTGTGGGCACGATGGAACGCCCCGATGTGGACAAAATCACGGGTCTGAGCCCCGTGGTGGCCATTGAGCAGAAAACCACCAACAAGAATCCCCGATCGACCGTGGGCACGGTGACCGAGATCAACGATTTTCTGCGCTTGCTCTATGCTCGTGCGTCGCGTGCTTATTCGCCCGTGACGGGCGAGGAGATGGTGCACTACTCCGACGAGCACATTGCCGAGCTGATCCTCTCTGGTTTTGCCGGGCGCAAGATCGCCTTCATGGCTCCGATTGTGAAGGGGCGCAAAGGGCATTATCGCGAACTGTTCGAGTCGTTGGCGAAAAAGGGATATATCTACGCCCGTGTTGATGGAGCCATCTGCGAAATTGCGTCGGGCATGAAACTCGACCGTTATAAAATACACACCATCGACCTTGTGATTGATCGGCTGACCATCTCCGCCGATGCCGAGGAGCGGATTGCGACTTCGCTCAAGGAGGCCATGCGCCACGGCAAGGGCACCATGGCGGTTTACGATTATGGAACGGAGGGAATGCGTTACTATTCGCGTCACCTGATGTGTCCCTCGACAGGTGTTGCTTTTGAGGATCCGGCACCTCACACCTTTTCGTTCAACTCGCCCAAAGGCGCGTGTCCTCATTGCAACGGTTTGGGGGAAGAGGCTGTGTTCGATATTGAAAAGATCATTCCCAATGCGAAACTCTCCTTGAAGCAGGGTGCGGTCGAGCCATTGGGCAAGTACCGCAATACGATGCTTTTTGCCATCATGGAGATGCTGGGTCGACGTTATGATTTCACCATCGACGACCCCATAGAAACCATCTCCGAGGAGGGTGTGAATGCTATTCTCTACGGTGATTCCGAGCCGCTGACCATTAATTTGGCCGAGTTTTCCTATTCGGGTGGTAACCACCTAATTTCGTGGGAGGGGGTAGCCGAATACATCAGCCGCACGGAGGAGGACGATTCGAAGCGCGGACAGAAGTGGAGGGATCAGTTTTTGGTCTATCGGAAATGTAGCGTCTGCGGCGGTAGCCGACTGAAAAAAGAGGCCTTGCAGTTCCGTGTGGGTGGTAAGAATATGGCCGATGTGTCGACAATGTCGATCACGGAGTTTGCGCAGTGGTTTGCACATATCGAGGATTTACTCTCGCCCAAAGAGTTGCTGATTGCCGGTGAGATCATCAAAGAGATCCGCGAACGTCTGCATTTTTTGATTGAGGTGGGGTTGGAATACCTCTCGCTTGGGCGCTCGTCGCGATCCTTGTCGGGCGGTGAGAGTCAGCGCATTCGACTGGCCACACAAATAGGTTCGAAATTGGTTAATGTGCTCTATATTCTCGATGAGCCCAGTATTGGGCTGCACCAGCGGGACAACCGTCGCCTGATTCACAGTTTGGAGGGGTTGCGCGATGCCGGCAATTCGGTGATCGTGGTGGAGCACGATGAAGATATGATGCGTGCGGCGGACTTTATTGTTGATGTAGGGCCCTTAGCAGGGCGTAAGGGCGGGCTAATTGTGGCCGCCGGAACCATAGATGACATCTTGAAGTCCAACTCTATTACGGCCGATTACCTGACCGGTCGCAAGAAAATAGAGATCCCCGCAACATTGCGTAAAGGCAGTGGCGAACGGATTGTGATCCGCGGAGCAAGTGGCAATAACCTGAAACACATCACAGTCGAATTTCCCCTTGGCAAGATGATCTGCGTCACAGGGGTCAGCGGATCGGGGAAGTCGACCCTCATCAACGAAACCCTGCGCCCAATTTTGAGTAAAATGCTCTACCACTCCTACGACCAGTCTCTGGCGTATGACAGCGTGAAGGGGATCGAACAGGTCGATAAACTCGTGGTGGTGGATCAATCGCCCATCGGGCGCACGCCGCGTAGCAACCCGGCGACCTACTCCAATGTTTTCGCCGATATTCGCAAACTGTTTGAGATGACTCCCGATGCGCAGATCCGTGGCTTCAAAGCCGGACGTTTTTCATTCAATGTCAAGGGCGGACGTTGCGAGGAGTGTCGTGGTGCGGGAGTGCAGACTATCGAGATGAATTTTCTGCCCGATGTCTATGTGACGTGCAAAACATGTGGCGGAAATCGCTATAACAGAGAGACTTTGGAGGTGAGATATAAAGGCCGCAACATCAACGACGTGTTGAATATGACGGTCAATATGGCTGTGGAATTTTTCGAAAACATACCTTCTATTCATCAGAAATTGCGAGCTATACAGGAGGTGGGCTTGGGGTATCTCACCCTTGGTCAGCCCTGCACTACGTTGTCTGGCGGTGAGAGTCAGCGCATTAAGTTGTCGAGCGAACTCTCGAAACGAGACACGGGGCGGACGCTTTACATTCTTGATGAACCCACGACAGGATTGCATTTCGAAGATATTCGCCAATTATTAGAGGTGTTGGCAAAGCTGGTGGATCGAGGCAACACCGTTATTGTGATCGAGCACAACTTAGACGTAATCAAAGTCGCCGATTACATCATTGATGTCGGTCCTGAAGGCGGTGCTGCGGGCGGGGAGATCGTTGCCACGGGGACACCCCACGAAATTGCCCGATGCGAGGCAAGTTATACAGGCGAATTTTTGCGCCGAATGGGTATTTAGTTCGCATCTTAAGAAGCTGTTTGAATTTGTTACCGAAAATAACGAGATTAATAAATTTAAAACAGCTTCTAAGTAAATTAGGCAAGAGATTTGTAATTATAGCACAAAACCTTATGTGCTATGAAAAAAATTCTTATTTTTGCTTTGGGCGTGTTGCTGTGTGCGGCGTGCTACACTGTCATCGGACAGAAAAAAAACCTATCACCGAAAGAGGAACGACGCGAAGTACGCGAGAAACGTCGTGCAGACCGGATTGCCGACTACGAGAAGATGATCGATTCGGTGGTCTTGTCCCGTAATTTCCAGTTTAATCCGCAGACCATGCAGCGTCAGCCGGCAGGCCCCATGCGGCAAATTATCAATCCCGCGTTCAACGTCGGCGTGTGGGACGGAGTGATCGACATCTGCCTTCCCTATATCAAGGGTTATGTACCACCTTACTACACTACGATTCTCAACTACACCGTGCCGCAGGTGACTGGCTACACTTCGGAGCAGACCAACGAGGGTTGGATTGTGTCGTTCTCTACCTCGCTGTTTTCGGCCTCGACCTATACGTTCACCTTTGAGATCTATTCTCGCATGGGCGGTGCTACGCTGACCATCACGAATCCGTGGTATAATGCAGTACAATACAACGGAACCATTTCACAACTCTATTAGAAACTGTTCACGATCCTCGAGCTTGTCGAGAGGTCGCAAAGGTAACTAACACAAGACACATTTCCCGATCCTCGAGCTTGTCGAGAGGTCGCAAGGATAATCAGCACCGTGACCTTGCGACCTCTCGACAGGCTCGAGGATCGTGAATGTTTTTTGCTCTGCTCTGCCCTTCCGACTTGACGCTTTTTTGTCCGTCGGGGCGGTTTTCGTCCTTTTGACAAGACAAAAGGACAAAGAAAAAATTTCATCATATAAAACCCACCACGATCCTCGAGCTTGTCGAGAGGTCGCAAGGGCACGGTGCTGATTACCTTTGCGACCTCTCGACAAGCTCGAGGATCGGGAACTTTTCATTCATTCAGTATGACGCACAGAGACTTTGCGACCTCTCGGCAAGCTCGAGGATCGTGAACCGTGACCTTTGCGACCTCTCGACAAGCTCGAGGATCGTGAACTTTTCATTCATTCAGTATGACGCACAGAGACTTCGCGACCTCTCGACAGGCTTGAGGATCGTAAACACATCCCAACTTGAAACAAATGCAAATTGATCCACCAACAAGAAATCCCGCTTGATCCATCTTGTGTTTCTTTTGCGGATGTTAGGCGTTGTCGATTAATTTGCTTACCTTTGCAGTCGAAATTCTTAAGGGGTGCCTTACTATCAGGCTGAGATTATACCCATTGAACCGGATACGGATAATGCCGATACCGGGACGCATAATCAAAAAAACAAGCCCCTTTTCAGTTCTTAACTAATTAAAGTTTAAAAAATGAAAAGGTTTTTACTACCCATCGCGGCAGCCATGCTTTTTGCATTGCCCGCAAATGCCCAGAAAGAAAAATCGGGGCAAGAAGATTCCATTCGAATGTACGAGTTGCAGGAGATCGAGGTGAGCGCTACGCGTGCCACGAAGAAAACACCGATTGCTTTCACAGACCTCTCGAAACAAACCATTCTCAAGAACAACTATGGACGCGACATCCCATCGTTGTTGCAGTTGACTCCCTCGGTGATTGCCACTTCAGAGTCAGGGACAGGTGTCGGCGCAACCTCCTTCCGAATGCGTGGTTCGGATGCCACACGCCTCAATGTCACGGCCAACGGCGTACCGCTCAACAACCCCGATTCACACGAAATGTATTGGTACGATACGCCCGACTTCATCTCGTCGGTGGGTTCCGTGCAGATCCAGCGCGGTGCAGGTACTTCGACCAATGGAACAGGTGCGTTCGGCGGCTCGGTTAACATGACCACAGCCCCTCTTGGAACGGAGTTCAACGGGGAGGCGAGTCTCTCCTACGGCTCCTACAACACCAACAAACAAGCTGTTCAAATCGGTTCCGGCCTGATGGGCGGACACTGGGTGGTGGACGGGCGATTGACCCACATCAGTTCGGACGGTTACATCGACCGCGCCACCTCTAATTTTTCATCTTATATGTTGCAAGCAGCTTATTACGATGATAATACAATCGTTAAATTCATCTCATTTGGAGGTAAATCAAAGAACTACCTCACCTACAACGGTATAACAAAAGAGGACATGGCAAAATATGGTCGCCGTTACAATACCAGCGGGCAGTATGTCACCTCTGACGGTCCTTTTGTCCTCACGGATAGTAAAGGTAAACCATACCATGTGAATTACCATGATGATGAGACAGATAACTATCTTCAGATCAACAATCAGTTTATTGTCAGTCACCGTTTCAACGACAAGTGGTCGATGAATGTCACAGGGCACTATACCTACGGCTACGGTTACTACAAACAATATAAGGACGATGCCAAGATGTTGGAATATGGGATCGAGCCGTTTTATGACGAAGCGGGTCAAAAAATCCGCAAAGACCTGATTCGCGAAAAACTCATGCGCAACCACTTCGGCGGCTTGATCGCTTCGGGCAATTACACCTCAGGCAAGATCGCGCTCACTTTCGGCGGATCGTGGAACATCTATAAATGTCCTCACTGGGGTGAGTTGGATTGGGTGCAGGACTCGCCAAAGAATTTCGTTCCCGGCATGCGCTGGTACGAAAACGATGTAAAGAAGCAGGATGCCAATCTCTTTGCCAAAATCAATTGGACTGTTGCCAAAGGGCTGAACATCTACGCAGATATGCAATACCGCCATGTGGGCTACAAGGTGTGGGGCGTGAACGACAACTACAGCAGCGCAACAAAGGCCATGCAGGCGATTGATGTCGACAAAAAATTCGATTTTTTCAATCCTAAAGCCGGAGTCAGCTACGCTTTTGCCAAGCATCATAACGTCTATGCTTCGTTCGCTATTGCGCAAAAAGAGCCCACCCGTGGTGATTATACAGACCGCTTTACCGAAGCATTTCCCACGGCAGAGAAGATGTTTGACTACGAATTCGGCTATCAGTTCCAGAATCGTTTTCTCACGGCCGGCGTGAATTTCTACTACATGAAGTACAAAGATCAGTTAGTGAAAACCGGTCAGATCAACGACACCGACGACGCGCTGAACATCAATGTCCCCGACAGTTACCGTCGCGGTATCGAGTTGATGGCTTCGGCTAAAATCACCAAATGGTTCACTCTCAGTGCCAACGCGACGTTCAGCCAGAATCGGATTATCGACTACGAAGACCAGATCGTCAACTACGACAAGTGGGACAACGGCTATGTGTATGAAAAACGCCACATGGATAAAACCACCATTTCCTACTCGCCGAGTGTGATAACCGGTGTGCTGTTTGACTTTCATATCAAGGGCTTCGACGCGCTGCTTCACACCCAATATGTCAGCAAACAATATTTCACCAACAACGAAAATCCAAACATGGTTTTGGATGCCTACTGCGTGTCGAACCTGAATCTGGGTTATACACTGCACACTCGTCGTATCAGTAGTGTCCGCTTCGGCATTGCAGTTTACAACCTCTTCAACACAGAGTATTGCAACAACGGGTACGGCTACTCATTCATCAGCGATGGTAAACAAGAGGATGCTGCGCTCTATTTTCCGCAGGCTCCGCTCAATGTGCTGGCCAACATCACCGTCAACTTCTAAAGAAGGGAAGTCATGGATCTGAAACTTGTGCTTCAACTCGTTGGTATCGTACTCGGATTGCTCTATTTGTGGCTGGAGTACCACGCCAACATCTACCTGTGGGTGGTGGGACTCATTATGCCGCTGGTGCATGGCGTACTCTACTACCAGGCGGGGCTGTATGCCGACACCTCGATGCAGGTTTACTATATTCTGGCAGGTTTGTATGGCTGGCTTGTTTGGCACAACGCCCCGAAGCACAGCAAACAACTTCAGATCAGCCACACCCCCCTGCGACTTGTCCCGCTGTTAGTGGTGGCCTATGCCCTCGTGCATCTTGCGCTCTACATTGTGCTTTCGGAATTTACGAATAGCACCGTACCATTCTGGGATAGTTTCACCACGGCACTCTGTGTAGTGGCTATGTGGATGCTCTCTCGCAAATACGCCGAGCAGTGGCTGGTCTGGCTGGTAGTGGATGTGGTGACGGTGGGGCTTTATATTTACAAAGATATTCCTTACACGGCAGGTCTTTACGCGCTATATTCGACACTGGCAGTGGTCGGTTACCTGCGCTGGCGCAAGTTAGTAGTACCGCAACCATAACCATAACAAGCGGTTTATTTCACCAAAAAGGTCGGGCTATTGAGGTAGTCCGACCTTTTTTATGTAGTCCAGTATCTCCTGTTTCAAGGATTTAGGCGACACATTCTGATTGAGCACCAGCAGATAGGAGTTGCGGATCTGCGCCCTGATAAAGGCATCGGGCAGGTCGCCGGTTGTGAGAATCCCGTTCCAATGTTTTTTGTTAGAGTGAAACGCCGGTTCCACCTCCGCATACTGCTCGCGCAGCAGAACCGCCACATCGGGATCGCACTTCAGTGCAATAAATCGAAATTCCACCATGTTGGCGTAGGCATACATCCGCCCACCGATCTTGTAGACCAAGGTGGTCTCGTCGAAGGGCGTACACTCCTGCGTCAGCGGCAAAGAAAGACAGTAATCGCGGAAAGTCAACACATCCATGCGGCAAAAATAGCAAATTTTTACGAGAAACGGCATCACACACCGAACCGAACTGTGCAAAAAG
>JAVXCD010000053.1:0-10436 GCA_036659655.1 Alistipes sp. | reverse complement strand
CTCGACAGGCTCGAGGAGCGGGAAAATCAGACAAAAAAAAGACGCAACCTGCTTGAACTATGATTGAATTAGATTTCAGCCTTAAATTTCCGACTGAACACCTCGGTAGGGTAGACCACATCGCTCAAAAATAGTCCTTGTGCAGGGGCTCCGGCACTCGATCGGGAAAGATCACGGCTCTCAATAATCGCCCGAAACTGCTCCACCGTATAGTGTCCGCGCCCCACATCGACCATCGTTCCGACCAACGAGCGCACCATATTGCGCAAAAAACGGTCTGCGCGAATCGTGAAACAGAGCACCACCGGACTTTCCATGCTCCAAATCGCCTGTTTCAGGTGGCAGATATTGGTTTTGTTGCCCGATTTGAGTTTGGCGAACGAAGTGAAATCCTCGTAATCAAGCAACATCGTCGCCGCCTGATTCATCTTCGCCACGTCCAACGGCTGGTAATATTGCCACGAGGCATCGCGCGTAAAGGGATTCTTAGCCAGTTCAATGTAGTAGCGGTATTCTCGTTCGAGGGCATCGAAGCGCGCATGTGCCTGCTCGTCAACGGGTGTGATGCTCCACACGGCAATACCTCCGGGCAGCATGAAATTGACCTTGAAAATAATCAATGCCGCATCGGCTATCGGAGTGGCAAGATCAAAATGCCCCACATAGTAGGCCGCATTGACTCCTGTGTCGGTGCGCCCAGCCCCCGTGACCTTGACCGGCTCGCGCAGCAAGATCGCCAACGCTGCCTCAAGGGTTTGCTGCACCGACTTCACGGCCGGTTGCCGCTGCCAACCACAGTAGGCAGCGCCATTATATCGAAGTTCTATGAAATATCGCATACTGTGCAAAGTTACACAATTCAACATTATTATTTACGTGCATTTCAAAAAAATATGTATCTTTGAAAAATAAAACGACATCGGCGATGAGAAAATTATCTGATGATATTGTGCTCTCCGCACTGATTACCCTCCTATTTTGCACACTCATGCTCGATATTTTCGCACTAAAGGATTTCGGGGTAGACAGCATAATCGCATTTGTGGTCTCTGCGGTACTTCTTCTGCTCATCCTCTTGTTCTTACTTCGAGTCACCCTGCTCCTGCTGGGTAAAACCAAGTATGTCAAACCATCTCCGCAGAAAAAACTTTTGATGAATGTGGTGTCAATGGGCGCTTTTACCGCTTATTTCACCTACGTACTGACGGTAAGTCCCATGGAGGGTTTTTGGTCGTGGTTTGTAGGAGGATTGACTATTGTCTCGGCCCTGACAACCTTGTTCTTTCTTGTGATCTTGATCCGAAATTATCTGTGTTCCGACAAAAAATAACCCGAACCAATATAAGTTCGGGTTATCGTTATAAAATAGTAGAAATCAAATTTTAGCCTTGATATTCAACTTCACCGGTTTAATCATATTCTCCGGCTTGAGAATTGTGTCGAGATCTTCTTTGCTCAAGATGCCGTGTTCCAGCACTAATTCGTAGACTCCACGCCCCGTCTCAAGAGCCTCTTTGGCAATCTTCGTTGAGTTCTTATAGCCGATCACGGGGTTGAGTGCTGTCACGATACCGATACTGTTGCGCACATACCATTTGCAACGATCCTCATTGGCGGTGATGCCGTCAATACAGAATTTACGGATCGTATCGAAGCCATTCATCAGCAATTCAGCCGATTCGAAGCAACATTGTGCCATCACAGGCTCCATCGCATTCAGCTCCATCTGAGCCGCCTCACCGCTCATGGTCACACAAAGATCGTTGCCGATCACCTTGTAAGCCACTTGGTTCATCACTTCGGGAATCACCGGATTCACCTTGCCCGGCATGATCGACGAGCCCGGTTGACGAGCCGGCAGGTTGATCTCGCCCAGTCCGCAACGCGGACCCGAAGCCAACAGACGCAGGTCGTTGCAAATCTTATTCATCTTCACCGCCACACGTTTCATGGCCGACGAATAGCCCACCAAACACGAAGTGTCGGAGGTTGCCCCCACCAGATCATCCGACAGCACCACGTTCCAGCCTGTGATCTCAGCAATGGCTGCCGTACACTTCTCGGCATAACCCGGCTCAGCGCAGATACCTGTACCAATCGCCGTAGCACCCATGTTGATGGTCAGAAATTCCTCGGCGGCAAAATTCAGGTTTTTGATCTCGTTACGCAGGATATTGGCAAATCCGTGGAATGTTTGACCGAGCGTCATCGGCACAGCATCTTCCAACTGAGTACGTCCCATCTTCAGGATATGGTTGAACTGATCCCCCTTCTCTTGCAAAGCCACGATCAGTTCGCTGAAATGACGCACCAACTTCAGGTGCATAGCATACATACCCAAGTGAATAGCCGTGGGGTAGGCATCGTTGGTCGACTGTGAACAATTCACATGGTCGTTGGGTGAACAGAACTGATACTCACCGTGTTCATGCCCCAAAATTTCGAGTGCGCGGTTGGCAATCACCTCATTTGCATTCATGTTTGTTGTCGTACCGGCACCGCCCTGAATCATGTCGATAGGGAAATATTGATGATGTTTTCCCTCGATAATCTCGCGACAAGCCTGTGTAATAGCCTCATACATCTTGTCCGGCAGCAAGCCGAGCCGGTGATTAGCCATTGCCGCACCGAGTTTTGTTGCCGCCAACCCCTTGATAAACAATGGATATTCATTGAGACAAAACTTGCTGATAACGAAATTTTCCATACCCCGCATAGTTTGCACACCATATAGCACCTCACATGGGACATTGACACTACCGATCAAATCACTTTCGACACGCGTCTTTTCGATCACTTTTTTTTCCATTTTTACTTATAATTTATTGGTATATTCTCTGTTTTGATTCCAATTTGCCTCGTATTGCAATTCAAAGATAACAATTTTTATACGATCCAAAGAGAATGGAGAAACATTTTTTTATTTAACAGCCAAATTTTGTATCTTTGCACGAATACAAATAGCATTTCACATGAAAGTGGCAATCATCGGATATGGCAAAATGGGACACGAGATCGAGAAAATTCTTCTGGAGCGCGGTCATCAAGCAGCCCTTATCATCGACAAGGACAATGCGGCGGATCTCGATGCCGCCCATCTCAAGAAGATCGATGTCGCACTGGAGTTCACCACTCCCGCAACGGCCTACGGCAACCTCAGTACCTGCATTGATCACCACATTCCGGTGGTCTGTGGCACCACGGGCTGGACTGCGCAGTTGGAGGAGTTGAGGACACGTTGTCTCACTCAAGGAAGCGCGCTATTCTATGCCTCAAATTTCTGTCTGGGAGTGAACCTCTTGTTCCGACTCAACGCACAACTGGCTCAAATGATCAATCGTGTCGGCGGCTACGAGGTCTCAATCGAGGAGGTGCACCATATTCAGAAGAAGGATGCTCCCAGTGGTACGGCCATCACCTTGGCCGATGGCATCATTCGCAACCTCGACCGCAAAACAGGGTGGGTGAATGACTGCCCCGCGCAAGAGAATCAGATAGAGATTCACTCTGTTCGCGAGGGAATGGTGGCCGGTGTTCACACCGTCACCTATGAATCGGAAGACGACAGATTAGAACTCAAACATACGATTAAGAACCGTCGCACGTTAGCCTTAGGTGCCGTTATTGCCGCCGAATTTCTATGTGGCAAGCAAGGCGTTTACTCGATGGACGATCTCTTGAAATGTTAACCGCTATTCAAACAAATTGCTTATGAATAAAATAAAAGCCATCTTCGCAAATAAATGGGTCGGATTCTCTCTCGCCTCCCTGCTCTACACACTTTGGTTTGTGGTCTGGACAGGCAACTTATGGTTGCTGTTGGGGCTGATCATCATTTTCGACGTGTATATCACTCGTTTTTTCTATCGCTATGTGTGGGCTTACAACGACCGGATGTGCGCCGTCAGCAAGAGTTATCGGACGATCTATGAGTGGATCAATGCCATCATCTTCGCCACGGTAGTCGCCTCGCTGGTGCATATTTTTGTCTTCCAGATGTACGTCATTCCCACCTCCTCGATGGAAAAGTCGTTGTTGGTGGGTGACTATCTCTATGTCAGTAAAATAGCCTACGGCCCTCAGATGCCCAACACCCCCATTGCCTTCCCGTTTGTGCATCACACCATGCCGTTTTCGCAAACCAAACAATCGTTCTCGGATCGGGTAAAATGGCCTTACCACCGCTTGAAGGGCTTGAGCAACATCCAACGTAACGACGTGGTAGTCTTCAACTTTCCTGCCGGAGACACGGTGTTGTTGGAGAATCAGGCAGTCACCTACTACGACCAGTTGCGCAGCTACGAGCAGACGTTCGGGAAAGCAGAGGGTCGCCGTAAACTCTTCGCCGAATACACGGTCATCACACGTCCTGTCGACAAGCGTGAGAACTACATCAAACGCTGCGTGGCAATTGCAGGTGACACGTTGCAGGTCATCAACGGCGATGTCCTGATCAACGGCACACCGCAAGAGACAATTGCCGAGAAGCAATACTCCTACATCGTACAGACCTCCGCCCCCTTATCCGCTTATGCCATAGAGAATTTAGGCATCACCGAATACAACGGCAACGGAGCTGCCTACTACATGTTCCTCACCGATGAGAATGCGCAGAAAATCAAAGCATTGGAAAATGTTATTTCCATCAACAAATACATCTACGGAGCCAACTCAGAGGTCTTTCCCCAACGCGATCCATCCACATGGAGTCAAGATAATTACGGTCCTGTCTGGGTGCCCAAAGCAGGTGCCACGGTCGAACTGACAGCGGAGAATCTGCCTCTCTACCGGCGCATTATTGAGGTCTACGAAGGCAACAAACTGGAGGAGAAAGACGACACACTGCTGATCAACGGTCAGCCGAGCACAACCTACACGTTCCGCATGAACTACTATTGGATGATGGGTGACAACCGTCACAACTCGGCCGACTCGCGTTTTTGGGGTTTTGTGCCGGAAGACCACATTGTGGGCAAAGCCTCGTTCATCTGGCTCTCATTGGATGCCAACAAAAGTTTTCCGTCGAACATCCGCTGGAGCAGAATCTTCAAAAAGATACTCTAAACGCAGATGGAGCGGGATAGTTTCCATACCATTGCGCGGTCGACTGTGGCCACAAGCAAGGAGCGCAGCAGTAAATTCATTGCCTACGCCTATCCCGTGGAGCAAGAGCAGCAGATCAAGGACTTTCTCGACACGCTCCGCAAACAACATTACGATGCCACTCATCATTGTTATGCGTGGCGATTAGGAGCAGAGGCGGAGAATTTCCGCGCTAACGACGACGGGGAGCCTTCGGGCACAGCGGGAAGGCCGATTCTGGGACAACTCCTGTCGCACGATCTCACCAACTGCCTGATCGTGGTGGTGCGCTACTTCGGGGGCACGAAATTGGGTGTTCCGGGGTTGATAGGTGCTTACAAAGAGGCTGCGGCAGAGGTGATCGCTGCAAGTGAGATCGTGGAATGCACGGTGAACAGAGAAATCAGAGTGGATTTTTCTTACGTGGTGATGAACGACATCATGAAAATAATCAAAGACGAACAGCCGACCATTGTCGAGCAATGTTTCGATAATCTTTGCACCCTGAGACTCTCCATACGCGAGAGCCGTGCAGAAGGCTTGAGTGACAAATTGAAAAAGGTAGAGGGCGCAACCCTCGTAGCAGAGTAATGGCAAACACAAAATCAATCTATATAAAGGGGGCGCGGGTTCACAACCTCAAAAATATCGAAGTCGAGATTCCGCACGACGCACTGGTCGTCATCACAGGCCTTTCGGGGTCGGGGAAATCCACACTCGCCTTCGACACCATCTTCGCGGAGGGGCAACGTCGCTATGTGGAGAGCCTGTCGGCGTATGCACGTCAATTTTTAGGGAAGATCAACAAGCCCGATGTCGATATTATTTCGGGCATAGCCCCCGCCATTGCCATTGAGCAAAAGGTCAATACCCGCAATCCTCGTTCGACTGTGGGCACAACTACGGAGATTTACGACTACTTGAAATTACTCTTTGCCCGCATCGGAAAGACCTATTCACCCGTTTCCGGACTGGAGGTGAAATGCTATAACACAGACGATGTTACAACTTATATTTTAACACAACAGGAGGGTAGTCGTGTGGTGGTTGCCGCCCCGCTTGTGGTCAGTCAGGGACAGGGCATCATCGAAAAACTCACATTACTGCTCTCCGACGGCATGCAACGGGTCTATGTGAACGGACAGACGGTGTTCATCGAAGAACTGCTGCCGACGCTGCATGCCGAAAGCCGTGCCGAGGAGATTCTGATCGTCATTGATCGGGTGAAGGTCACCGCAGACGACGACACCACTACCCGCGTAAGAGACTCCGTAGCACGCGCCTTCTCCTATGGGGACGGTGTTTGCACCATTATCTCGGACAAAGGTATTACTGCATTTTCATCACACTTCGAAGCCGACGGCATCCTCTTCGAACACCCCACAGAGCATCTTTTCAGTTTCAATAATCCGCTGGGCGCTTGCCCCCGTTGCGAAGGCTACGGCAAAGTGGTCGGCATTGACGAAGATTTAGTGATTCCCGACAAGAGCAAGACCATCTATGAAGATGCAATCACGTGCTGGCGAGGAGAAACGATGCGTAAATGGAAAGACAAACTGGTGGCTAATGCCTATAAATTTGACTTCCCCATACACACCCCGTTTCACGAACTGACTCCGGCACAGAAGTTACTGCTGTGGCGTGGAAACGAATATTTTCACGGTCTGAACGATTTTTTCGAATACATCGACGGAGAGCGTCGCAAGATTCAATTCCGGGTGATGAAAGCCCGCTACACGGGCAAAACCCTCTGTCCCGACTGCGGGGGTAGCCGCCTGCGTCCGGAAGCTCGCTACGTCAAGGTCGGCAGCAAGACCATTGCCGACTTGGTAGTGATGCACATTGATGCACTAATTGCCTTTTTCGACACACTGCCCCTCGATCCCACCGACACAAAGACCGCCTCACGCATCCTCGTCGAGATCAAAAACAGACTTCAATATTTGGCCGATGTAGGATTGGGTTATCTCACCTTGGATCGGCTCTCATCCACACTTTCGGGTGGGGAAAGTCAGCGTATTAATCTCGCTACCTCATTGGGCAGCAACTTAGTAGGATCGCTTTACATTCTCGATGAACCCAGCATCGGACTGCATCCGCGCGACACAAACCGCCTGATAAAGGTACTTCAGCAGTTGCGCGACATCGGCAACACGGTCATCGTCGTGGAGCATGAGGAAGAGATCATCCGTGCCGCAGATTACATCATCGACATAGGCCCCAAGGCTGGCGTAAACGGCGGAGAAGTGGTCTTCAGCGGCACACTCCCCGCACTATTGAAAAGCAAAAAAAGCCTCACGGCGGATTACCTCACAGGTCGCCGCCAGATTGCGGTACCCAAGTCGGTGCGCGGTTGGAGCAACTACATCTCCCTGACAGGAGCGCGGGAAAATAACCTCAAAAATATCAACGTCAAAATTCCGTTGGGCATCATGACCTGCATCACGGGAGTCAGTGGCAGTGGCAAATCCACGTTGGCGAAAGGGATTCTCTATCCCGCATTGCGCCGCAGACTCTTCGACACAGGAGTCAAGCCGGGCGACTTCGACACACTGGAGGGCGATGTTGCAATGATTAAGTCCATCGAGATGATCGACCAGAACCCCATCGGGAAGTCCTCTCGGTCAAATCCTGTGACCTACATCAAGGCCTACGACGAGATCCGCCGCCTCTATGCCGATCAACCTTACGCCAAACATTCGGGACTCACCCCGTCACATTTCTCCTTCAATATGGCAGGCGGACGCTGTGAAGAGTGTCAGGGAGAGGGAGTTATAAAAGTAAGCATGCAGTTCATGGCCGACGTGGAGTTGGTCTGTGAGACCTGTGGCGGCAAGCGATTCAAGGAGGAGATTCTGGAGGTGCGCTACCACGACAAATCCATCTACGACGTACTTGAGATGACCGTCGACGACGCCATTACCTTCTTTGGTGAAGACAAAGATTCCACCTGCAAGCGCATCATCGAGCGACTCAAACCGTTGCAGGAGGTTGGTTTGGGCTATATTAAGTTGGGGCAATCCTCGTCGACCCTCTCCGGTGGCGAGAGCCAGCGGGTAAAACTCGCCTCATTTTTGACCAAGGACAATCCCACAGGCAAGGTGATGTTCATCTTCGATGAGCCCACCACCGGCCTTCATTTCCACGATATAAACAAATTGCTGGCCGCCTTCAACGCCCTGATCGACAAAGGCCACTCGATCGTCATTGTCGAGCATAATATGGATGTCATAAAATGCGCCGACCGCGTCATCGACCTCGGTCCGGAGGCGGGCGACTACGGCGGCAAGGTCGTCTTCGAGGGCACACCGCAAGAGCTTGCCAACTGTGCGGAAAGTCATACCGGCCAGTATCTTAAACTACGCACAAAACTGTAAAAATGATGGAGTTTTTCACCTATACACTTCCCAACGGCATGCGAGGTATCCACCGCCAGATCAAAGGGAATGTCTCACACTGCGCCCTGTTGATCAACGCCGGCAGTCGCGACGAACAGTCCGATGAATTCGGATTGGCACATTTCACCGAACACGCCGTATTCAAAGGCACGGAGCACCGCAAAGCATGGCAGGTAAATTGCCGGCTGGAAAACCTCGGTGGAGAGCTCAACGCCTTCACCACCAAGGAGGATACAACCATTCACGCCACCACCCTCAAAGGCGACTTCTCGAAAGCCGTCGAACTCATTGCCGACATGGCACTCCACTCAACCTTCCCCGACAAGGAATTAGAACGCGAAAAAGAGGTGATCTCCGACGAGATCAACACCTATAAAGATTCGCCTGCCGACCTCATCTACGACACCTTCGAAGAGATGATGTACGAGGGTTCGGAGTTGGGACACAATATTTTAGGTGGCAAAACTTCGCTCCATCGCTTCAATGGTGATCGCATCCGCACTTTTCTGGCACGTACCCACACGGCCGATCAGATGGTATTTTCGTCCATCGGCAACATCTCCTACAAAGCCATCGAGGCGGTGACAGCACGCTATTTTGCACCCATGGCCGGCACCACGCGCAACTTCAGCAGGGTAGTACCCCCCATCGGCACACCTTTCGACAAAACGGTTGTTAAGCATACCCATCAGACCCACTGCATCATCGGCAACCGCGCCTATGGCATCGATGAGCCGAAGCGATTGCCTTTAGCCTTGCTAATCAATATTTTGGGAGGACCCTCTGCCAACTCGCTACTCAATGTTGTCGTCCGCGAACAGCACGGGCTATCCTACAACATCGAAGCCAACTACTCTCCATACTGCGACAGTGGAATCGTCGCCATTTACTTCAGTTCCGACCACGGCAATACCGAGCAGTGCCTCGACCTAATCAACGCCCAACTGCACAAACTACGCACCACGCCGCTCACCCCACGGCAACTCTCCATGTCAAAAAAGCAGTTTATCGCCCAGTTAGCCATCTCCATGGAGAGCAACGAGGGCTACATGCTCGGTGTGGGTAAAAGTTTCCAACTACACAACGATGTGGATACTATGGAACAAGTCTACACTAAGATCAACGCATTGACAGCCAATGATATATATGATGTAGCCAACGAAATATTCACCTCAACCTCCCGACTGATCTACAAATAATGGACACACTCGAACAATACATTCACGATTTTTCAACCCCCGAAGAGGAGTTGCTGCGCGAACTCGACCGGCAGACCAATCTACGCGTGGTGCAGCCTCGCATGCTTTCGGGACATATACAAGGCAAATTGCTGGAGTTGATTGTGCGGATGCTGCGCCCGCGTCGCATCCTCGAAATCGGCACATTCACCGGTTATTCGGCACTTTGCATGGCGGCAGGGCTCGACGAAGAGGGGGAAATCCACACCACAGAAGTCGATGATGAACTGGAGTCGCTGGCTCAGTCTTTCTTCAACCGCAGTACGCACGGGCATAAAATCCACCTCCACATCGGGTCGGCTCTTGAGGTTGCGCCCACACTGGGAATGGAGTTCGATCTTGTATTTATCGACGGTGACAAACGTGAATATCCCGCCTATTACCGTATGTTGATGGGGGAGGAGGGGAGCAAACCACTCGTACATAGTGGCTCGATATTGATTGCCGACAACATCCTTTGGTCGGGAAAAATCGTGCAGCCCGTGGCACACAACGATCGACACACACAGGCGTTACTTGATTTCAACAGCCTAATCCTGCATGATCCACGGGTGGAAAACGTCATTATCCCCATTCGCGACGGTCTGAATTTGATTCGGGTAAAATAAGAAACTGATGACACAAAACATACGATCCTCGAGCCTGTCGAGAGGTCGCAAGGACACGGTGCGTCATGTTGAATGAATAAAAATACCCGATCCTCGAGCCTGTCGAGAGG
>JAVXCD010000052.1:0-10484 GCA_036659655.1 Alistipes sp. | reverse complement strand
TCCTCGAGCTTGTCGAGAGGTCGCAAAGACACGGTGCTGATTGTCTTTGCGACCTCTCGACAGGCTCGAGGATCGTGTGCGTTGTCTTTGCGACCTCTCGACAGGCTCGAGGATCGTATGTGTATTTCCGCCAACAAGAATTACGGCCAGATCCACTTTTCACCTACCCTTTCCCACCGGGGTTTGCGCTTGATCCTATTTCATCGGCATAAAGGTAATTGCCTGCCCGCCGCCGTTTGCCATGATGACCTCCAAGACCGTCGAGGCATCCACCTCCTGCTCCGAGATCTGATAAGAAGTCGGATTTGTCTTCCAGTCGGCATCCTTACCATCGGCATAAATCGTCGCCTTATACTTGACGTTCGGCGCAAGGAAATCAAGTTTGAGGTTCAATGTCCGTCCTTGCTCGTTGGTCGAAGCCCCTAAGAAGTAATTCTCGCCCGCACGGCGCACCACGGCAATAAATTCGCCGGGCTCACCTGCTAAGGCACGCGACCAGTCGCAATCCGCATTGAAATCACGAAAGAATTGAAAGGCCGGATGCCCTTGGTAATGCTCGACCAAATCGGATGCCATCTGCACCGGAGAATAAAGAATTACCCAGTCGGCAATCTGCTTGGCCAGTGTCGTGTTTACACCCATTTTATCGCCATTCCACACCTTGCGTAGGGGAGACTTGCGGCTGGTTTCGAACAGTATATCGAACGTGCCGGGGGTGTAGTCCATCGGACCGCCCAACAGCCGGGTGAAAGGCAATGTCACCTCGTGTGACGGCGGATTACCTTCGCTCCATGCATCCCATTCCTTGCCTCGTGCGCCCTCTCGAGCCATCATATTCGGCCATGTACGGCGGATGCCCGTCGCCTTAATCGGCTCATGCGCATTGACCGTCATCTTATATTTTGCTGCCGTTTCCACGACTTTCTGATAATGGCGAACGCCATACTGACTGTGATGCAAATAACCGTCAGGCATACCTCCGGCATAGCCTGTTTTGAGATTGTGAATACCTAAATCGGTATACCACGCCAGCGAACGGTCGAGTTGCTGTTCGTAGTTGGGTACATTGCCACCCGTCTCATGGTGCCCGACGATTTCGATGCCTTTCTCTTTGGCATAGCGAGCGATCTCCACAATATCAAAGTCGGCGTAGGGCTTGGTGTAGTCGAACGACTGCATGCCGCCCCAACTCTCCCAGCCTTGGTTCCAGCCTTCAAACAAAACTCCTTGGATGTTATTAGCCGCGGCAAAGTCGATGTATTTCTTTGCATTGGCCGTGGTCGCACCGTGACGATCACCCATCACCCACGACTCGATACCGATGTGCATGCCCCACCAGACACCCACATATTTCATGGGTTTAATCCAGTCCGTCGTAGCAAGTACGCAGGGCTCATTGAGGTTCAAGATTAGTCCCGAATTGATCAGCCCTACGGCTTCGCGCGATAACTGCACGGTGCGCCATGCTGTTTGGAATGTACGACCAACCTTGGCTTTCGTACCGTCGGGAAGCGGTGCTAAATCGGATTTAAACTCCAGTCCGCCCTTGTTGCGCAGCGTCATCTCAGGGAAGTCGTAGAGAGCTGCTTCGTGGATGCTGGCATACACGCCACGCTGCGTGCGGAAGGTTGCGGGGGTATTGGCATCGGGCAAGTCGCTGATGGGCAACTTGCGGTAGAGCAGTTCATAGGTCTCAAAATTGGCGGGAATTGTCCATGACTCGCCTCCTTCATGAAACTTAAACGAGGTCAACTCGTCTGTCACCGCCGTGCTATCCACCGGTAACTGATATTCATAGCGGAAACCCATACCGTCGTCGAAGAGCCGAAAACGAAGTGTCAACTGCACTGCGGCAGCATTTTTAAGGTGCACCGCCATTTCGTTGTAGTGATTGCGGATCTCCTTATTCTCGCCCCACGGCTGGTGCCAAGTCTCATCGAAAGTGCTGTGTTCGATCTCCTCGACAGCAAATCCGTTGGCGAGATTCAGGCTATCCTGTGCCCAAAAGCCCAAGGTCGAAGGGTCAAAAAACGGTTGTCCGTCGATTGACATTGTGTAGGACATGCTACCCTCGGCATCGACCGAAAATGCCACTTTAATTTTTCCGTCAGGCGAGCTAACTTCCGGCTCTGAGCAACTGCAAAACGCGACCGATAAGATCAATAGAGCGATAAGATTCTTCATGTAAGTTAGAGCTTTATGTCGTAAATCTGAATGATGCCGACTAATTTTCCCGCCTCATCGGGCACCAGCAACGATGTCACCTTGTTATTCGTCATCTCCTTCTCCGCCACGATCAGTTTCTGATCGGCACGGATGGTTCGTGGATTACGTGTAGCAATATCAGCCGCTGTGATCGTAAAGAATTCTGCCTGACGATGCTCCATCGCACGACGAATATCACCATCCGTGACAATGCCTTCGATTCGATCCTCGTTACAGATAACGATCAACCCCAGACCACCCTTGCTGATGGTGTGGATCATCTCCGTAGCCGAGCAATCGGGCGCAACAACCGGCAGATCCTCTTTGCGCATCACACTCCCCACGGTCATCAGCAGACGACGACCCAGACTGCCACCGGGGTGCAGACGAGCGAAGTCGATGCTCGAAAATTCGCGTACCTTCATCAGCGACACCGCCAGTGCATCCCCCATGGCAATTTGTGCCGTTGTGGAGGTTGTCGGCGCCAAATGCAGGATGCAGGCTTCCGTTTTTACGGCCACATCCAGATGCACATCCGAGTTCTTGGCCAGCGCAGATTCCGCATGTCCCGTCATCGAAATCAACTTATTTCCATTGTCATGGATAAACGGCACAATCTTCAGTATCTCGTCCGTCTCCCCCGAATAGGAGAGTGCCACAACAATGTCCTCTTTCGAGATCATACCCAGATCACCGTGAAAAGCCTCACCGGGATGCAGAAAAAAACTGGGGGTACCTGTGCTGGCAAGTGTCGCCGCAATCTTGCGGCCAACTAAGCCCGACTTCCCCATTCCCGTGATAATCGTCTTGCCCCGACTATCGAGAATCAACTCCACCGCCTTGACGAAATTATCATCGAGGGTCTCTTCCATGTGTTTGAGTGCCAACGCTTCTGTGTGAATAGCCTTGCGGGCAACCTCCAAAATTTGGGTTTTAGTAGCCTGTGTCATTTTAGATTAAAGATTTTATTACGTTTTCCAACTCATTTAAGTATAGCATGTTGGGACCATCGCTCAAGGCGTGCTCCGGATCGGGATGCGTCTCGAAGAAGAATCCGTTTGCACCGAACGCCTGCGCTGCCCGTGCCATGGCCGGGACAAATTCGCGGTTCCCGCCCGTTTTGCCACCTGCCGCACCCGGACGTTGCACCGAGTGAGTACAGTCCATGACCACTGTCGAGGCGATACCCAGCAGATCGGGGATGTTGCGAAAATCAACAATCAGGTTGTTGTAACCGAACATATTACCCCGTTCGGTCAGCCAGATCTCTTTCGCACCCGCCTCACGAGCCTTCTCAAACGGATATTTCATATCTGCACCCGACAGAAATTGTGCTTTTTTGATGTTTACGGTCTTGCCCGTGTGTGCCGCCGCCAGCAGCAGATCGGTCTGACGGCAGAGGAAAGCAGGGATCTGGATCACATCCACCACCTCGCCCACAGGCGCGGCCTGATAGGATTCGTGAATGTCGGTCAGCAGGCGTAAGCCCCACTTCGTCCGCACATCGGACAACATTTGCAACCCTTTTTCCATGCCCACGCCGCGATATGCCGAGGCGGAGGTGCGATTGGCCTTGTCAAACGAGGCCTTGAAAATAATATCCGTACCCAGTCGTCGGTTGATGTCGACCAGACGTTCGGCCACCACGTCGAGTAACTCAGCCGATTCAATCACACAAGGTCCTGCAATAAATACCATGATTTTCTAAAATTATTGTAACATTCGATCCTTGTCGAATGTTGGAAATTGTCTCTTAATTTTACATTTTTAACTTCAAAAATGCTTCTGCTTTTTCGAGATCTGCGGGCGTGTCGATGCCGATGGTCTCGACCTCCGAGATGCCCACCCCAATCCGATAGCCATTCTCCAACCAGCGTAACTGCTCCAGCGACTCTGCTTTTTCGAGTGGCGACTGCGGCAGACGTGTAATCTCGCGTAGCACCGCGGCCCGAAAAGCATAGATGCCGATGTGCTTATAGAACGTGTGACTCTTCAGCCACTCCTGCTGCTCCACACCCCGCAAATAGGGGATCACCGAGCGCGAAAAATAGATGGCGTGTGCATCCTTGTCGAGCACCACTTTCGGGGAGTTGGGATTTGCCAACGCCACCCAGCCATCCTGCTCAGTGAAGGGCTTGACCAACGTAGCAATATCGGTAGCCGGATCGTCGAAACAGCGTTTGATAGCCTCCAACTGCGAACGTTGGATGAACGGCTCATCACCCTGTACATTGACCACCACATCGTAGGTTTTACCCTGCTTGTCGTAGGCCTCGCAGCAACGATCTGTGCCACTGCGATGCGCCGTCGAGGTCATCTCGACTTTGCCGCCAAAGGCCTTCACGGCGGCGTAAATCCGTTCATCATCCGTGGCCACCACGGCATCGTCCAGTACTCCGGCCACCTGCTCATAAACCCGTTGAATCACAGGCTTCCCGCCCAACAGTGCCAAGGGCTTCGCCGGGAAGCGGGTCGAGGCATAGCGGGCAGGGATAATTGCTATGAATTTCATCTTATTCGAGTGCAAGGTTCAGCACATCCTGATTGGTACGCACATACTTAAATGTTAACCCATCAACATATTGCTGTTTAATTTCTATAATATCCTTCCGATTATCCTCCGAGAGAATTAGCTCCGTGATACCTGCCCGTTTGGCGGCCAAAATCTTCTCCTTCACGCCACCAACAGGCATCACACGCCCGCGTAGGGTGGTTTCACCCGTCATGGCAATCCGATCCTTGACCTTACGACCCGTATAGGTCGAGACAATCGAGGTGACCATGGTGATACCGGCCGAAGGACCATCTTTGGGAATGGCTCCCTCCGGCACATGGATGCTGATATCGTTCTTCTCGAACATCTCCGGTGCAATGCCTAATTCGGTACAGTGCGCCATCACCCATTCGTGAGCAATGGTCGCCGATTCCTTCATCACCTCGCCCAAATTACCCGTAAGGTTGATCTTGCCCTTACCGGGGGTGAGTACCGACTCGATGTAGAGGATGTCGCCACCGACCTCTGTCCAAGCCAATCCCGTTACCACACCCGTCATGCCACCAACCTCATACTGCTCATTGAGGTATTTGGGAAGACCCAATATCCGTTCGAGATCTTTGACCGAAATTTCGGGGGCAAAGGCCTCTTCGAAGGCGATGTCCTTTGCGCGCGAACGGGCAATTTTCGCCAACTGCTTGTCGAGCGAGCGAACACCCGACTCCCGCGTATAACCCGCAATGATCGACTCGATGACCGCCGCCGAGAGAATTAACTCCGCAGGCTTCACTCCGTGTGCTTCCAATTGTTTGGGCAGTAAGTGGTTCAGTGCAATTTGCACCTTCTCTTCGATGATGTAACCTGAGATGTTGATCATCTCCATACGATCCCTTAGAGCCGGGTTGATGTTGGCTATGTTATTGGCTGTGGCGATAAAGAGTACCTTCGAAAGGTCGTACTCCATGTCGATATAGTTGTCGTGAAATGTGGTGTTCTGCTCCGGATCAAGCACCTCCAACAGGGCACTCGACGGATCTCCGTGGTTGCTGACGGTCATCACCTTATCCACCTCATCGAGAATAATGACCGGATTCGAAGATCCACAACGCTTGATGGTCTGGATGATACGTCCCGGCATGGCTCCGATATAGGTGCGGCGGTGTCCGCGAACCTCTGCCTCGTCGTGCAATCCGCCCAGCGAAATGCGGCCGAATTTACGACCCAAAGCCGCGGCAACCGATTTTCCTAACGAAGTTTTACCCACTCCCGGAGGGCCGTAGAGACACAAAATGGGGGATTTCAGATCCCCTTTCAATTTAATCACCGCTAAATGTTCCAACATACGCTCCTTCACCTCGTCCAGACCGAAATGGTCGTGATTGAGTTGTTCGCGGGCACGAGTCAGATCGAGGTTATCTTTGGTGGTGGCATTCCATGGCAATTCGAGCAACAGTTGCAGGTAGGTCATCTGCACCGAATACTCCGCCACAGCGGGATTGAGCCGCTCGAACTTCACCAACTCCTTCTCGAAGGTCTCACTAACCTCCTTTGGCCAGTTTTTATCTTTCGCCTGCTTGCGCATCTTCTCCACATCGGCATCGGCACCTTCACCCAATTCATCTTGAATGGTTCGCATCTGCTGTTGCAGGTAGTAGTCGCGCTGCTGCTTGTCGATCTCCTGTTTGACACGCTCTTGGATTTGGTTCTTCAACTCCACAAGTTGCTGCTCGCGGATCAAGATTTCCAGTAACTTGCGAGCCCGAGCCAGCAAGCCCGGAGCCTCCAGCAACGCCTGACGATCCTCGTCCGAGAGATCCAGATTCGAACAGATAAAGTTGATGATTCCTCGTTTGGAATCGATGTTTTTAATGGCAAAAGCCGCCTCCTTGGGCATGCTTGACGACACGTTGATGATCCCCAACGCCACATCGCGGATGGAGTCTACCAACGCCTCGAATTCGATGCTCTTCAGATCGGGCACCGTATCTCTCAGCGGTGACACACGTGCTTTAAAATAGGGCTCCGAAGTGATATATTCCTTGATTTCGATCTTTTCCAGACCATTCAGGATCACCGTCAGATTGCCGTTGGGCATCTCCAGAATCTTGATGATGCGCGCTGCCGTGCCGACTTTGTACATATCGTCGGGCGAGGGGTTTTCCACGTCGCTCTGCTTCTGCAAAACCGCACCAAGAATGCCATTTTCGGCGTTCACCTCGCGCACGAGGCTGATGCTCTTGTCTCGTCCCACCGTGATGGGGGTGATCGAGCCGGGGAAGAGCACCGAACTGCGCAGGGTCAGAATGGGGATGATTTCGGGTATTTCCACCTCCTCGATCAAGTCATCATCACTTGTAACGATCGGTATCACATGGTGTTTCCCATCCAGCAATTCAGGCAGGGCACCCAAGTCATCCATGTCAATAGTCTCTATTTTATCTTTTTTATTCATAATCTCATTTTTAGCAATGTTACAAAGGTAACGATTTTTTACCGATATTTATTTCATCTTTAATAGAATGTTCATAACTTTGCGGACTACAAAATGACTGCAAAATAATAAAAGACTATGCAAATTGCCGATAAATACGCTCCGCAGGAGATCGAAACCAAGTGGTATGACTACTGGATCAACAACCGTCTTTTTCACTCGGAGCCCGATGCCCGCGAACCCTACACCATCGTTATTCCACCCCCCAACGTCACGGGAATGCTCCACATGGGGCACATGCTCAACAACACATTACAGGATGTGCTGGTGCGCCGCGCCCGCATGCTGGGCAAGAATGCCTGCTGGGTACCGGGTATGGATCACGCCTCCATCGCCACAGAGGCGAAGGTGGTGGCTCTGCTCAAAGAGCGTGGAATCGACAAGACCTCACTCACACGCGACGAGTTTTTACACTTCGCATGGGAGTGGAAAGAGAAATATGGCGGTGTGATCCTCAAGCAATTACGCTCGTTGGGCGCTTCGTGCGACTGGGAACGAACCTGTTTTACAATGGACGACATTCGCACAGAGAGTGTACTCAACGTTTTTTGTGACCTCTACGAAAAGGGCAAAATCTACCGCGGCGTGCGCATGGTCAACTGGGATCCTTCGGCAAAAACGGCTCTCTCCGATGAGGAGGTGGTCTTTAAAGAGTCACACGGCAAACTCTACTACCTCCGCTACAAAATTGAGGGCACAACAAAAAACATCATCGTCGCCACCACGCGTCCCGAAACCATTTTGGGCGACACGGCGTTGTGCGTCAATCCCAACGACAAACGTTACATGTGGCTGCCTGCCGATGCGCGGGTTACCGTGCCGTTGGTGGGTCGCTCAATCCCCGTGATCCGCGACGAATATGTGGATATTGAATTTGGTACAGGTGCGCTGAAGGTCACTCCGGCACACGACGTGAACGACTACATGCTGGGTGAAAAGTACCATTTAGAGGTGATTGACATCTTCAACGACGACGGCACCATCAACAACAAAGTCGGCTTGTATGCAGGCGGAGAACGTTTCGAGGTGCGCAAGCAGATCGAAAAAGACCTTGCCAAGGCCAAGTTGCTGGAGAAGACCGAGGACTACACCAACAACGTGGGCTACTCTGAGCGCACGGGAGTGGCTATCGAACCCAAACTTTCGATGCAATGGTTCATGTCCATGACCGAGATCGCCAAGCCCGCCACCAAAGCCGTGATGGAAGATGTGATCCGCTTTGTACCTGAGAAAAATAAAAATACCTACCGCCACTGGATGGAGAACATCAAAGATTGGTGCATCTCGCGCCAATTATGGTGGGGGCAGCAAATCCCTGCTTACTACCTGCCCAAAGGGGGCTATGTGGTAGCTCCGACACGCAAGGAAGCACTTGTCAAGGCACGTGAGTTGTCGCATGATGACACACTGCGAATGAGTGATTTACGACAGGATGAGGATGTGCTCGATACGTGGTTTTCGTCGTGGCTCTGGCCGATTTCGGTTTTTGATGGCATCCGCCATCCCGACAATGCCGAGATCAACTACTACTACCCTACCAACGACTTGGTCACGGCTCCCGATATTATCTTTTTCTGGGTGGCCCGCATGATCATGGCCGGTTACGAATACCGGCACGAAAAGCCCTTCAGCAACGTTTACTTCACAGGTTTGGTGCGCGACAAACAGGGGCGTAAAATGTCGAAACAGTTGGGCAATTCGCCCGACCCGCTCGATCTGATTGCACAATACGGAGCCGACGGCACACGTGTGGCAATGCTGCTCTCTTCCTCGGCCGGCAACGACGTGATGTTCGACGAGGGTCTCTGTGAGCAGGGGCGCAACTTCGGTAACAAAATATGGAATGCCTATCGGCTCATCCACGGCTGGAGTGTGGACGGACAACTCACGCAGAGCGACAACAACAGGTTGGCCGTAGAGTGGTTCTCAGCCACCCTGAACAAAGCCTTGATTGAGATCAGCGACGACTTCACCTCCTACCGCATTTCGGAGGCGCTGATGGCTGCCTACAAACTATTTTGGGACGACTTCAGCGGGCTGTATCTCGAAATGGTTAAACCCGCCTATCAAACTCCGATTGATCGACAGACGTTAGAGCAAACCAAAACATTCTTCGACTCCTTGATGCGTCTGCTGCATCCGTTCATGCCCTTTGTCACCGAGGAGATCTGGCAGGACATCGCACCACGCAATGCGGGTGAGTCGATCTGTGTAGCTCCGATGCCCATGGCCGGAGCGGTGGATGGGACGCTGCTGGCAAAATTCGAATTGGTGAAAGAGATCATCTCTGCCGTGCGTAATATCCGCAACCAAAAGAACTTGCCGCAGAAAGAGACCTTAATACTACAAGTCATCACAGACGAGAACTACCCTGCTGCCTATGCTCCTGTGCTGCTGAAGATGGCGAATCTTTCGTCCATTGAGCTCACCACAGAAAAGGATGCCACGGCGGCAGCATTTATCGTTAAAACCACCCAATATTTCGTTCCCATGGGTGGAAAGATCGATGCGCAAGCCGAGATCCAAAAACTCACCGAGGAGCTGACTTATTTGGAGGGATTCCGCAATAGTGTCTTGAAAAAACTTTCGAACGAACGTTTTGTGGCGTCGGCTCCGGAAAAAGTCGTAGCCACCGAGCGCGCTAAACAGGCAGATGCCGAAGCAAAGATTGCAGCCATAAAAGAGCAGCTTGCTGCTTTGAAAACAGCCTAACATAGTGCCTGTTATCACCATCTACACCGACGGCTCGGCACTGGGTAATCCCGGTGCCGGCGGTTATGGTGCCGTCTTAATCTCCGGACAATTCCGCAAGGAACTCTCACAGGGGTTTCTTCATACCACCAACAACCGCATGGAGTTAATGGCTGTTTGCGCGGCACTCGAACTGCTGAAATTCGAGGGAAGCGAGGTAACCATCTATTCCGACTCGAAATATGTGGTCGATGCGGTCACGAAGGGCTGGGTCTTCGGCTGGGAGAAAAAAGGCTTCACGGGAAAGAAAAACCCCGATCTGTGGATGCGTTTCTTGCGCATCTATCGTCGTCATCATGTGAAATTCGTCTGGGTCAAAGGTCACGCCGACACGATTGAAAACAACCGTTGCGATGCGCTGGCAGTCGCCGCCGCCAACGACAAGCCGCATCTGCACGAGGATACAGGCTATCAGTTGTAAAACAAGGCACAATTGTCGTCTCCTCTCTGTCGTTTTGTGCTGTACTTCCAAAACTTTATCTATCAAGTGACGCGGTGATTCTTGTTGTTCTCGATCCTCGAGCCTGTCGAGAGGTCGCAAAG
>JAVXCD010000051.1:2664-10579 GCA_036659655.1 Alistipes sp. | reverse complement strand
CTCGACAAGCTCGAGGATCGGGAACCGTTTCCTTTGCGACCTCTCGATAAGTTTGAGGAGTGAATGTTTTTTGTCTGTCGGATGTTCTTTGGTTCTTTCTCCAAAAAAAAATCGAGAGGAAAATCTTTTATTGTCGGTTCCGCCGGAGTTTACGAAGCTGTTTTAAATTTATTAATCTCCTCTTTTCGGCTCTTTTCGCCCCGGTTTCCGCCCTATAAATCCTCATTTAGCTCGCTAAAATCGGATTTACAGGACAAAAACAGGAACAACAATAGTTCTAAAATAACTTCGGTAACAAATTCAAACAACTTCTACATTTGATCCTCTTTTTTATGTTACTCGGAGGTTACAGTCCTTTCTTGAGAATTGCCCAAGCCAGTCGGTTGTAGAGGTTCAGTAGCGGGGATCGCCAGCACACAGGCAGCCTGTTTAGCACACGCACCTTGCGGAGTGTGCGGCGGTTGTCACGTGTCCAAGCGAAGAATCGAGCGGTCTGGCGAGCCTCTTTTGTCCCGCCTTTTGCGCTGATTACCAGAGCCTTGCCAAGTGCTGCTCGAGCGACAAATTCGTTGCTTTCCGATGAGGCTTCACGGTCGTACAGATCCTCGAAAGTGTAGTGTGTACGTTCGGGGGTGTAGATGGCCGAAGAGCGATTGGAGGCTACTTTCGAATAGTTTGAGAGCCTGCATGGTGAGAAGCAGACCGCATAGCGGCGGGCGATCTTGATCCACATATACTGGTCTCCGCCGAGTTTCATCCCTTCGGGGAAGCCGCCGATGCGGTCGATCACGCATTTGGGAATGACGCTGGCTGAGGGGATGGAGATGTAGCGGGTCATGGAGTCGCGGAAAAAATTCGCGACTACACCGCGTTCAGAGGGCGAATTACTCGGAAATACACCTTCGTGGCTGACGATGTTGAAGGCTGTGGAGTAGATGCCGCAGTCGGGAAACTCTTCGATCATAGAGGCTATTTCTGCAAGGAACCCGGGTTCCCATGTGTCGTCGGCATCTACCAGAGCCATGTAGTCGCCCGTACTTTCATCCATGGCGCGGTTGCGTGCGGCGCACTCTCCGGCATTGGGCTGACTGATGAGTTTTACCAGCGGCGAGTGGATGCTGCGTACAATCTCGGCGCTGCAATCCGTAGATCCGTCGTCCACGATGACGATTTCCATCGGCTGATAGGTCTGTGCAAGTACCGAAAGCACGGTGTCGCGGATCTCGGCCTCCTTGTTGTAGAGAGGGATGATGACGGAAAAGTTACAATTCATAGCTTGATTTTTCAGGTAAAATATGGTTGAATGCCCCGCAGAGCTGCCAGCTGAGCGCGTCGAAATTCGAAATGCGCTCGCTGTCGTTGAGACAGATCATGCGGAAGCGTTGCTGTTCGATGTTGCGGCAAATAGCGTCGATGGTGTTGTCCTCGATGGTCATCAGTCCGCAATCCTTTAATCCGCGAGGCGTAAATTCGCCGCGGCAAAGCATGTCGTAGCGGATCAGCCAGTGCGACAGATTGGTCAGGTCGCGAAAACGCCGTCGTCCCGTTGCATCGAGTTCCTTTTCCCAGATCTTCCATGCCCGCTGAAATTGCGAACGCAGGTAGGGCTGCGGCATGTGGTGATCGAAAATGCCGGGAAACATGGACCACGGCATCAGCGAGAGTGTTTTGAGTAGATTCATGCAGCCATAGCAGGGCGCAAACCACTTGCCCGGATGTGCCTTTATGACCCGATTTTTGACGTATTTTGCATTGATAAGTTCCAGATCATTGTAGACAATATGTCCTACAGACGAGGGTTGTACAACGCTTAGGCGCGCCATGTCGCATGGGACATCCTTGCGGAAAAAGTCTTCGGGAGTGCAGCGGCGACAGAGAAAGGTATCGTCGTTGAAGAGTACAAACTGATCGGCAAGACCCTCGATTCGGTTGATGTTCAGTTCGATCACATTCGAGTTGTAAGTCGGAAGATAGGCCGAGGGGATATAGTCTGCGTGGTTGACAATGTGCAACTTCGGGTTGGTGACATTCAGCCATTCGGGCAGGTGTCCCCATGTGATGAAGTGAATTTTACGCACCCACGGTGCAAACTGCTCGACACTGCGAAACCAGTATTGCAGGTTTTTCCAGTCACGGTAGCGAATCTCCGAGGAGTCCTCATTCTCGGCACGCTTCGCCTCTATGAACTCGCGCCGCCAATCGGGATCATTGCCGTCTACCCAAAGTATGACAAAATCGATCTCTTTCATATGTGTTGTGCTATTGTACTAACAAGTTACATCCTCGAATATCCGACCGATCGATGCGCCCTTCGATCTCGAAACTGCCATCCGCGAACGTGCGTCCCAAGTCCTGAGTCTGGATGAATGCACAGGAGTAGCGGTTTGCCAAGTCTATGAGGTTGATGCCGCCGCGAGTGCCTGTTGTCAGCATTTCGAACGGATCGTTCACATCACGCGTGAGAACCCGCATCCATGCCGGTGTGTAGAATACGCCGCGTCCTTGCGAATAGGCCTGTGAGGTCAATTCCGCCATTCCGTATTCGGAATGAATGGTCTCTACCCCGAATGCCTTGCAGAGAATCTTGTGAAATTCGACCTTTGGGATCTCTTCGCGATGACCTTTCATGCCGCCCGTCTCCATGACGATGGTGTCCGTGAGTTTGGGCGCATAGCGTTCCGCCAACTCCCACAGCGCGTAACTCACCCCTAACAGAATTTTGGGTTTGGGATCGGCCGCCATATTTGCGAGCAACCGGTCGTAGTCGTTCAGGTAAAATCCGCCCGATCCGCAGTCTGCAATGAGCCGATCGGCCATATAGATAAGAGACGAACCCTTGCGTTGCAGGTAGTTGGGCAGCAAGCCATAAAGGCTCCACTTGGCCGGATCTCCGTAAAATTGATGAAAGGCCGTGCGGAAAGCCATCTCGTAGAGGTTCAGCGATTGCATCGGATGCCGTGAAGCGACGGTGCCGCCCGTGTTGCTTGAGGTGAAGACGATTTCCGGTGGCTCCGAGCCGCAATAGACTTCGCGCCACTTGAAAAGTTCGATGGGCAAAAACGGGATCTGCGTCACGTGGCGCACCTTTGAGGGATCCACCGCGATCTGCGCCAGATACTCCCGATAGGGGGCACACTCCGTCGCCTGAAACGCAAAGAGTTCCAATGCTGCACGGTCAAATTCCTCGCGACTGCGGATGTTAAATATGTCGTTCGTGGTTACCATTACACAAATATACAAAAAATCCACAATCGGAGCACTCGAAAGCACTCCAATTGTGAATTTTATCGGGTTTGAATACGAATAGGCTCTTACTTCTTCGGCTTGGGAGAAAGAATCATATTCATCTTCTTTCCATCGAGCTTGGGCAGTAATTCGACCTTGGCAAACTCCTCCAGATCGGTTGCAAAACGCAGTAGCAGAATTTCGCCCTGCTCCTTGAACACGATCGACCGACCACGGAAGAACACGTAAGCCTTGACCTTGGAACCCTCTTTGAGGAAATTCTCGGCGTGCTTGAGTTTGAAGTTGTAATCGTGTTCATCGGTCTGCGGGCCGAAGCGAATCTCCTTAATCGTCACCTTTATCTGGTTGGCTTTCAACTCTTTGGCTTTCCGCTTTTGCTGATATAGATATTTCGAATAATCGGCAATACGGCAAACGGGAGGCTCGGCTTTGGGCGAGATCTCGATGAGGTCCAACTCCATTTCGTCGGCCAATTTGATCGCCTCGCGAATGGGTAAAACCAACGGTTGATCGACATTATCTCCGACGATCCGCACCTCTGGTGCTGTGATCTCGTTGTTAATGCGATTTGGATTCTCCTTCTCGGGCAGTCTGCGTCCGAAACGCGAACCGCCGGCAGGTTTTGGTCTGTTATTCCCCGGGCTGAATGGCCGCGGCTGGAATGGTTTTGGTGCTGCGATAATTGTTGAATTTTAGGATTAATTACTCTTCGTTATTCATCTTATTGGCATCAATCTCTCCCTTGACAAGCCCTGTGAGGTAGTCGCGGAATTGTTCGAGTGTCATTTGTCCTTTGTCGCCATCACCCTGTGCTCGTACCGAAACAAGGTTTTCTGCGGCCTCTTTCTCACCCACAATCAGCAGGTAAGGAATGCGTTTGAGTTCGTTGTCGCGGATCTTGCGGCCGATCTTCTCGTTGCGATCGTCCACTTGGGTGCGGACATCGAATTTGTTGAGGAACTTCGATACTTTTTCGGCGTAGTCGTTAAACTTCTCCGAGATAGGCAACACAACCACCTGATCGGGTGAGAGCCACAACGGGAATTTACCTCCTGTATGCTCCAACAATACTGCCACAAATCGCTCCATCGAGCCGAAGGGCGCGCGGTGAATCATGATCGGGCGGTGGAGTTTGTCGTCTGCTCCTTTGTAGGTCAGGTCGAAACGCTCCGGCAGGTTGTAGTCCACCTGAATGGTGCCCAACTGCCATTTGCGGCCGATTGCATCCCGCACCATGAAGTCCAGTTTGGGCCCGTAGAAGGCAGCTTCACCGTACTCTACAACCGTATTGAGACCTTTTTCCTGAGCGGCTTTGATGATGGCGCTTTCGGCCTTCTCCCAATTCTCGTCCGAGCCGATGTATTTCTCCTTGTTGTTGGGGTCACGCAACGAAACTTGCGCTGTATAGTTATCAAATTGCAAGGTCTTGAAGATATAGAGCACAATGTCGATCACCTTTTCGAACTCCTCCAGCAACTGATCGGGGCGCACAAACAAGTGAGCATCATCTTGGGTGAATCCGCGCACACGGGTCAATCCGTGCAACTCACCGCTCTGCTCGTAGCGATACACCGTGCCGAATTCGGCCAGACGTACCGGCAGATCTTTGTAGGAGCGGGGCTTGAATTTATAGATTTCGCAGTGGTGCGGGCAGTTCATCGGCTTGAGCAGAAACTCCTCGTTGTCGTCGGGTGTGCGGATGGGCTGGAATGAATCCTTGCCATATTTTGCGTAGTGTCCCGAAGTGACATACAACTCCTTGCTTCCGATGTGCGGTGTGATCACCTGCTCGTAACCATATTCTTTCTGTACACCGCGCAGGAATTGCTCCAGACGATCGCGCAAAGCCGCCCCTTTGGGCAGCCACAGCGGCAGACCCTGACCCACGCGCGAGGAGAAGCAGAACAACTCCAACTCCTTGCCTAATTTGCGGTGGTCGCGTTTCTTGGCCTCTTCCATCATCAGCAGATACTCGTCGAGCATCGACTTTTTAGGGAAGGTGATGCCGTAGATACGGGTGAGCATCTTATTTTTCTCGTTGCCACGCCAGTAAGCACCGGCAACGGAGGTTAATTTTATTGCTTTGATATACCCCGTGTTGGGGATGTGCGGGCCACGACACAGGTCGGTAAACGAACCGTTGGTGTAGAACGAGATCGTGCCGTCCGTTAAGTCGTTGATCAGCTCCACCTTGTAGGTTTCGCCTTTGTCTGCGAAGGTCTTCAGTGCATCGGTTTTACGAACATCCGTGCGCACCAACTGTTCTTTGTTGCGCGAAAGTTCGAGCATTTTGTTCTCGATCACCGCCAGATCGGCCTCCACGATAGGTGTCGGAGCGTCTACGTCGTAGTAGAACCCGTTTTCGATGGCTGGGCCGATGCCGAACTTAATGCCGGGGTAGAGGGCTGTGAGCGCTTCTGCCAGCAAGTGCGACGAGGTGTGCCAGAAGGCGTGTTTGCCCTCATCGTCATCCCATTTGAAAAATTTGATCGACGCATCGCTGTCGAGGGCGTGAGCCATATCGACTGTTGCGCCGTTTACCGCAGCGGCAAGAGAGTCGGCAGCTAAACGAGGGCTGATGCTTTCTGCGATTTGGTAAGCAGTTGTCCCTTTGGCAAACTCTTTTACAGAGCCATCGGGGAATGTGATTTTAATCATTTACTATTTAATTTATTTGAAACTTCCGCTGCTTCCACAATTACGAGACGGAATACATCGGTTGTTCCGGTTTAATTTGTTAATTCTCTTTTTCTGTGTCGGGCAGGTCTCTTACCGAAATATCACGTCCACCCTTTTCCCGTTCGGCACGTTGTAGCGGATTGCGTGACCACTCCGTCCATGAACGACGTTTCTCGACAAGGTCGATCGCCGCATAGATCGCATTACGCATCGACTGCGGATCGGCTTTATCTTGTCCGGCAATGTCGTAAGCCACTCCGTGATCGGGAGAGGTGCGCACCTTCGAGAGTGCCGCGGTGAAGTTCACTCCATCGGGCGACAGGGTCTTGAAGGGAGTCAACCCCTGATCGTGGTACATTGCCAGCACAGCATCGTATTTTTTGTATCCTCCGTTAGCGAACAATCCGTCCGCCGCAAAAGGCCCGAATGCCAACACGCCTTTGCCGAAAGCCTCCACGATCGCCGGCTTGATGATTTCCTGCTCCTCCTTGCCCAACAGACCGCCGTCTCCGGCATGGGGGTTGAGTGCCAGCACCGCAATGCGCGGCTCAACCACTCCGAAATCCTGCTTGAGCGAGGCGCGCAGCCGCTCGAGACACTTCACGATCCGTTCTTTCGAAATGCTGCCACTGACCTCAGCGACAGGAATATGAATCGTCACTAAACCCACACGCAGCAGTTCGCTGCACATGATCATCATCGGCTCACCACTCAGTTCGGCAGCCAAAAATTCGGTATGCCCTTTGTAGTGAAAATCGTCGCTCTGCACCATCTCTTTGTCGAAAGGAGCTGTAACCAACGCGTCTATATTTCCCTCTTTCAGGTCTTTTGTGCCGGCCAAGAGAGCCGCCACTGCGGCCTTTCCCGCCTCCTTGCTGAGTTTGCCCGGTTCAATCTTCACCTCCTCCTCCCCGCGCGGCACCAAGTTGACCTTTCCCCGACGGGCTTCGCGTGCAGAGGTGATCACATTGAAAGAGATCGCCTCGGTCTCCGCGAGGGTGTTGCGATAAAAGGAAGCCACTTTTTGCGAACCATAAATCACTGGTGTGCAGACTTCTGTCATGCGCGGATCAGCAAAAGTCTTGAGGATGACCTCCCAACCTATACCGTTCGTATCACCTTGTGTGATGCCTATTTTGAGTTTGTGCTCTGACATAAATGTATGTATTTCAATCTACAAAGATATGAAAATAATTAAGAATAATGCTTGCTGAATGTGATTTTTATCCGCCTTTGACCGGAATCTGCTTTTTCAAAGATATTCTGTATTATCTTTGCAAGGAAAGCTGGTGCCAAATAAAATGGAACGATTCCCTTTGACTGTAATCATCGAATCGGTCAAGTGGTTGGATGCAACATAGAAAGATGGCATACCGAGCATCGCGAAGTCTCTTTTTTAGAAGTTATTTTGAATTTTTATGCCGATATAATTTTGCCACTGGCGCAGCCGACCTATACGTTTGCTGTTGCCGAGGGTATGACTGTGAGTGAAGGGCAGGCAGTTGTTGTGCAATTTGGTCACAGTAAGATCTATACGGGCATTGTTTGGCGGGTACATACCCATCGTCCCGACTTCAAAACCATCAAGACCATTTCGCGAATTCTCTACGGGGAACCGCTCCTGTCGGCAGAGCATCGTCACTTTTGGGAGTGGTTGGCCGACTACTATATGTGTTCGTTGGGCGAGGTGATGCGCATGGCGTTGCCGGCATTGATGAAGCCCTGTGGTGACACGGAAGAGGCGTTTGCCGAAGATGAATTCCGTCCCCGTACCGAGCGGTATGTGGCTCTCGCGGAGCAACTTCGCGATCAGGCGCAACTCCATGCTGTTTTGGATAAGTTAGAAAAAAAGGCTCCAAAACAATATGCGGCGCTGCTCGAACTTGCAGCGGCAGCGGCAGAGCACACGCACACCGCGATGGGTGAGGTGGCACAACGACTGTTGTCGGCCGATCGCACGGTGCTCAATGGTCTAAAAAACAAAGATTTC
>JAVXCD010000051.1:0-2559 GCA_036659655.1 Alistipes sp. | reverse complement strand
CGCCAGTTCGAGAATCGGCAAACCATTCTTTTGCACGGAATTACGGGCTCCGGAAAGACGGAGATCTACATCCATCTGATTGCCGACGTGCTGGCGCGTGGCGGGGATGTGCTGATGCTCGTTCCTGAGATAGCCCTGACGGCACAGCTTATCGAACGCATGGAGCGGATTTTCGGCAGCCGTGTCACCTCCTACCATTCGAAACTATCCACCCACAAACGCACCGAAACCTATCTGCGCCTGAGCCGTTCGGCGGGAGGTGAATTTGTCGTCGGTGCACGTTCCGCCCTGTTTTTACCGCTTAAACACCTGCAACTGCTTGTGGTGGACGAGGAACATGATGCCAGTTACAAGCAGACCGAGCCGGCTCCCCGCTACCACGCCCGCGACTGTGCGGTGATCATGGCGCGCATTTTTGGAGCCCATACGGTGTTGGGGAGTGCTACGCCCTCGTTGGAGAGCTGGCTCAATGCCCAGAGCGGTAAATATGGACGCGAGGTGCTGGAGGAGCGTTACGGCGCGGCCCGACCCCCTCAAATCATTGTGTCGGACACCCTGCGGGCGGTGAAGCGCGGAGAGCGGCACACGCATTTTAATAAAATACTGCTGGACAAGATCGAAAATGCCCTTGCACGCAAGGAGCAGGTGATGTTGTTCCAGAACCGCCGTGGGTTCTCGCCGTATGTCGAGTGCCGCACGTGCGGTTGGACGGCGCGCTGCCCTCACTGCAACGTGACGTTGGCTCTTCATAAAAATGCGGGGAAACTGATCTGTCACTACTGCGGATATAGCACCCCCATCCCTGCGAAATGTCCGTCGTGCAAGGTCACTGAGGTGGCGCCGATGGGCTTCGGTACGGAGAAGGTCGAGGAGGAGATTTCAGCCATTTTCCCGCAGGCACGGGTGGCACGCTTGGATCGGGACTGTGTGACCTCCGAAAAGGCATTCAGCGCGATTGTTTCGGCTTTTGAACAGGGGCAGACCGACATATTGGTTGGCACCCAGATGATTACAAAAGGCTTCGACTTCGGTGGGGTGTCGTTGGTGGGCATACTCAATGCCGACAACCTACTCAACAACCCCGATTTCCGAGCTACGGAACGAGCTTTCCAGTTGATGACACAGGTGGCCGGCCGTGCCGGTCGGCGCAACGACGGCGGGGAGGTCATCATTCAGACCACCGAACCGGAAAACCCCATTATTCGGCAAGTGACAGGGGGTGAATACGAAGCAATGGCTCGTGAGCAGTTGGCCGAGCGGGCACAGTTTTTCTACCCGCCCTACGCTCGCCTGATTGCCCTCACTTTGCGGCACCGAGACCCCCTGCTGTTGCGTCGTTGTGCGCAGTTGTTGGCCACGAACCTGCGGGCGAAATTCGGTCGTCGGTTGTTAGGCCCCATGGCTCCACCCGTGGATAAAATCAGAGAGGAGTATCTGATCGGTCTGCTGTTGAAAATCGAGAGTGGCTCGTCGATGGCCAAAGCCCGCGAAATTCTCAAAAAAGAGTTGGATGAAATACATCAAGACACCTCCTATAAGAGCGTTACGATCATCTGCAATGTCGATCCTCAGTAATCTTTTTGCTGACCTTCGCGCGCTGTTCTTCCCGCCCCTCTGTCCCGTTTGCGGGCAGGTAAAAGGCGAGGGTGGCGGTAGTATCTGCACCCATTGCCGCACGGAAGTTCCCTTGACTGGCTTTTGGTGTGAGCTTGATAATCCTCTTTCTCAACGCCTCTGGGGTATGATTCCCGTGGTGCGCGCCTCCGCATTTATCTACTATGTGAGAGGGAGTGGTTGGCGACGGCTGATTCACAGTTTCAAATATAGAGGGGCTTGGCGGCTGGCGCGCGAGATGGGTTGCTGGTATGGCAGTTACTTGAAAGACAGTGAACAATACGAAGACATTGATCTGATCGTACCCATTCCGCTCCACCTCTTTCGCCTACTTCATCGTGGCTATAACCAGTCAGATTACATCGCCCAAGGTATCGCCTCACAACTTGGTGTACGGGTGGAGACGCACGCTGTTGTCCGTCACCGCAACAACCCCAGTCAGGCGCACAGTCGGCGGAGTGATCGTTGGAATAACGTGAACAACCTGTTTGCCGTGCGCAAACCGGAGCATCTGGCCGGCAAACACATTCTGTTAGTGGATGATGTCTGCACCACCTCGGCCACACTTGTCTCGTGCGCAGAGGAGATCTTGCGTGCTGTGCCCGATTGCCGCATCAGTGTGGCTGTGTTAGCGGTTTCGCAACGCGAATTGGGCATCGACCGATAGCCGTTGGTTGAATTTTTCATAGCGGATTGCGAGTCAAAATCACACCCGATCCTCGAGCCTCACACAGTTCACGATCCACGATCCTCGAGCCTGTCGAGAGGTCGCTGGGTCATGGTGTACGATCCTCGAGCCTGTCGAGAGGTCGCAAAGGTAACCGGCACAAGACGCAGTTCACGATCCTCGAGCCTGTCGAGAGGTCGCAAAGGTAATCAGTACCGTGTCTTTGCGACCTCTCGACAAGCTCGAGGATCGTGAATTGAGGATCTTTTTGCGACCTC
>JAVXCD010000050.1:0-10686 GCA_036659655.1 Alistipes sp. | reverse complement strand
AATGATCTATTCAGTTGGACTGTTACTGATGTCGAGGTCATAGAGACTGTAACTCCTTAACATCGAATGAATAAAACAGTTGTTTCTATGGGTGAATAGGTTTGCATTTGCCACGAATCGAGGAGCGGGTATAATTTAATTACAACTTAAACTTCTCGTCCATCCGCATGGCAAAATCTAATCTTTTTATCCTGTTTGGAAGTTGGTTGAATCTTTTATTTATCTTTGCCAACATGTGCTTATTCTCGACAGCATTGCCAGTGTATAACGTCGCAGAATTGCGGGCAGGCTACACCAACAACGGGAGTAAATGCGCCAACTCCACGAATCACAGGCAACAATTCGACCGTTGGGGCGGATCACACGATACATGACAGCCCGAATCTGATCGACCTTGCAATGTTCTTGTATTTTGTAATTTCCATCGCCTGCAAGTGTGAAGATTTCACCGTCACGATGCACAATGCGGTGAAGAATATAATGATCACCGGAGCGAAACAAGACAACATCATAGATCTTCAACTCTTCGCCCCGATAAGGCCTGAGCACCACCGTATCGCGCTCGTTGCGCAACAAAGGCCGCATGCTATATCCCTTGATACGAAGTTGCACCTCACGTCCTTCGGTGAGCATCTCTTCGACCTGTGCGAAAAATAGTTTGTTGGCCAGTTCCATCTATCTTTTATTGAAAACAGTGCTGAATGAAAGTTGCACTGCGGCCTCGTCGGGCAGACACTCAAGGTGATAGACCGGCACTGTTACAATAACTGCCGAAAGTGTTGCACAGATGTTGTCTTGTAAGGTGGCATCATAGGCAAAAGCCGGTGGGCAGGAGGGTAGCAGTGCTCCGATGGCGGCGATGGTGGGGAGTCGGTAGATTTTGTTGTGCGGGGCTTGGCTCAGGCGCACGATGGCGCGGATCGGATAACTCTCATTTTTATAGCAGGGTGTTTTTCCACTCCACGGAGAGCCAAAAACTGTGGGCACACCGTCTACAACTGCAATAATCGGACTGTCGTCGTTAAGCAAGGTTGCACCCTCGATGTGTTCGCGCCAAAGACGCGTGTGGGTGCTTTTGCCTGTACCCGATTCACCCAAAAACAAGACTGCACCATCTCCCACTCGAATCACGGAAGAGTGTATGGCGATCGCATGATGCGGATTGATGGCAACGCCGAACATCATCCACAGGCCAAAGCGCAACAACGAAACAGAATCCAGCGAAGTGATGTTGCTTTCGACGATCGACGAAGTGAATGTATGCTTGAAGATGACCACTTTACCGCCGACACGCGATGTCATATAAAACAGATAGCCCTCGTCGTAGCGACCAAAATGGCAGTCTACATCGGCTTCACTGAAATCGAACAAATCAAGCTCCTGATAATTGTAGTCCTCAAGATGAAGCCGGATAGCTGTATGCAACTCCAAAACAGGTTGTTCCGTCTCATGCGGTGTCGTTTCAAAGGGTGCAAGAGCTTGCGAGAACGCAGTCTGTGCACTCTCCGCGTTTAGCACGATCCGTTGGCGGGCGATGAGATAATTTTTCATTCTTCTCCTATGGTTATAATTCTGTCGCAATACTCCAACGAACTCTTCCTGTGGGCTATTACGATGATAGTTAGTTCTCTATTTTCTTTTGACAACGCCTCGATCGAACGGTTTACCTCCTCCTCGGTTTTGTTGTCAAGGGCAGAGGTTGCCTCGTCGAAAAAGAGGATATCGGCTTGTTTATACAGCGCCCGTGCGATGCCGATGCGTTGGCGTTGCCCTCCGGAGAGTCGATTGCCGCACTCACCGATTTTGGTATCCAGCCCCTCTGGTAATGAGTCGATGAATTCCTTTAATTTTGCTGCTTCAACCGCCCGCATCACGCGTTCGCGATCCACGGTTTCAGGATTATAACCCAAGGCAATGTTGGCCAAAAATGTACTGTCGGTGATAAATACATTTTGCGACACATAGCCGATGCTATTTTGCCAAAGGCGACGATTTACGAGGGTGAGAGGGGTTCCATCAATACGTATTTCACCACTGGTGGGTGGATAAAAACCTAATAGCAAGTTGAAAAGAGTCGTCTTACCTGTGCCCGAAGCGCCGCGGATACCGATGCGTTCGCCCTTGCAGATGGAGAGCGTAAAATCTTTGATGACATCCACGTCACTCTCTTCGAATCGGAAGGACAAATTGCAAATGTCGATGGTGTAATTAAACGTCAACCGGTTGTTGGTCTGTTCGATATGCTGATCTACATGATCCAGATCGGCCTCACGGAGAATTTCGATGGTGTATTTATTATATTTTATGGCCGTCCATCCTGTCATGATGTTGCGTATGGAGGGCATAAGTCGCAAGGCTGCCACGGCAAAAATACCAAAGAGAATCTTCAAATGATCCCCCTCCATGTTCAAATTGACCACAACCAACAGAGCCATGCCGACGCTAAGACCTATTTCGGTGAACATCTGCGGCAACGTGTTGATGGTGGATTCCTTGGCGCGGGTCTCCACCACCTCGTCCATCACCTTCTGGAAGTTGTCGAGCATCGACGGGAAGGCATTGTTGATCTCGATATCGGAATAACCGCGAAAGGTCTCGATCACCGTGCGGGCCATCTCCCGATGTGCGCGATTCTCGAGATCTCCATAGCGGTTCAGACGATTGCGCACAAGTCCGTAATACAACCAAATGGCCGGCACGAAAATCGCAAGGATCAGCAGTGCGACAAGGGGATTGTAAAGAGACAACGTGATGAACAGCAGCCCAAAGAGCATCACCTCACTAATGATCGAGGCGATGGGCTTGAGGATGCCTGTCACGAAGATCAGACAGACCACATTGACGTTGCGCGCTAAGATCGAGGAGTTGGAATTCTTGATGAATAGCAGTCCGCGATTGCGGTATTCTATGTAGAGTCGGCGCGACATATAACTGTACAGATCATAGATATAGTTGCGCTCGACTTTATAAAGGGCAAGGCTGAGCAGGCATTTCCCGCTGATGATTACCACAACAGCAATGCAGATCGTGATGACAAATGCGCTGTCGCTGGTGAATCCAAAAAAATCGTAAACAGCAATCAGATAGCGATTTGTATGAATACTTTCCGTATCAAGAATCAGCATCAGCACAGGTAGCATCAGTGCCAAGCCGATGAAATTCAACAGTGCCCGCAGGAAAATCGTCAGCGTGACAAAATATGCCCTGCGACGGAATGTTTGGGGAATAATGTGAAGTATTGATAAATCCATTTTACGCCTCTATTTTGTCAATATCACCTAATTGCACATACCAAAGATACCCAATTATATTGACATAGCCCATTTCTCGCAACAAACGGATATACTCACCGATTTGTTGTTTGTATTTCTCAGATTCACGCTTGCCAAATTTGTAGTCCACCACCACCACGCGATCGGCATTGATCATTACCCGGTCAGGCCGGCGGGTAGTTGCATTCTGCGGCAAGATGATCTCGTTTTCGTTGCGCACCATCTGCCATTTACCACTGAACCAGTCGCGAATGACGGGATTTATCAAGGCTTTATCCACCATTTGGCGTAAAACGGTCACCTCCGCACGCGACACCATACTATCCATGCACATCTGATCAATAGCCTCGAATATATCCTCCTCCGTAACCGCATTTTCGAATGCTTTGTGCATCAAAATACCGAAGTTCCGCGGCGAAAGTTCCACTTCGTCGCTCTGCTCAAAATAACGTTGAGATGGCAGGCGCAAGCGCAGATCCGCCTTAGCAGTGGGGTAGTGATCGAGCAGAATATGGGTGCTGACACGCTGCGCATGAAGATCCTGCACGGGTGCTGCAAATGTGCCAAACTCAAATATTTCGGCCTCTTCCGTGGTCGTATAGTGACCGCGCGTACCGCCCACTTCGACCTCTGTTCCCGTCGGGATCAAGCTCTGCAACAAGATCTTTCCCACCGTGATAATATTAGATTCTCCCTGCGGGATGAAAATATGCAGTGCCTCCTTGGCGCGTGTCAGGGCGACGTAGAGCAAATTGATGTTGTCTACGTGGGAATAGACCAATTCGCGGTAATATTCGGTGGAGAACAACGAATCCGCCATCGTTTTTTTGAATTTCACGGGGAAACGACCGATCGCCTCCACACCTTCCCCCTGAGCCTCTGCCCAGATGATGTTCTTGACATTGCCTCCCGATTTCGGATCTAATTGCCACGAACAATAGGGGATAATGACCACCTTTCGCTCTAATCCCTTGGCTTTGTGAATGGTGGTAATCTCGATGCTACGCTCGCTTTGCTCGACACTCAGCGAACGGGTGTGCCCCACCTCTTCCCACCACTTCAAAAACAACGGCAAGTCGGCTATTTTGTTGGTGCAGAATCCGATAATCTGCTCATGGATCGCCTGCAAATACGCAATTTGCAATTTATTATCCTGCAACCGATGTTCCATGACAATGCGTTCGAAAGCCTCTTCGGGTGAAAGGAGTCGAATGGAATGAAAAAACGCGGTCACCTCCTCGGTCAAAGGAGCATCGAAGTCCCGGCCAATCGTTTGGTTGTAGATGGCGCGGTGTAGCGAGTCTTCGGGGTTCAAAGCCAGATACATGGCAGCAGTTACGAACGAACTCACGGGCGCATAACCCACGATGAGAGCCTCCTGCGTCATCACATCGAAAGCGTAACGGGGATCTTCGTTCTGCTGCTTGAAATCGAGCAATAGAGCGGCTATTTTTGCTCCGTCCGTCTTATCTCGCGCCAAAATCAGAATGTCGCAGGGGCTGAACCCCTTGTCTAAGATCGCTAAAATGCGTTCCACCACAGGCGGAGAGTGCTTGAAGGTCGAGATATTGACATATCCTACCCCCTTTTTACAGGCAGTTTGCACGTGCCCTTCGTAGGCATCGTGCAGGGTGTCAGTCAGTTCGGTTTGCACAGCTACCTGAAGAGACTTCGCCGTGACAGCCTGCGCCAACGAGTTGTTCAACACCTCGTTATCTGTTGCAACAACCTGCTCGATCACCTTGTTATTGAAATCGACAATGACCGGCAAACTGCGGTAATTATTCTCAAGATGCTGTACGGTTGTATCCTCACCCAAAGAGGCTTGTGCCGTGGAGTGCAGAATTTTCCAATCGCCACCGCGCCAACGATAGATAGATTGTTTGATGTCGCCCACGATCAGCACCGAGGTCTGCTCCGATTGTGCCATGGCATTCTGCAACAGGGGCAGAAAATTCTCCCACTCCTTGACCGAAGTATCCTGAAACTCGTCGATCATGAAGTGTTCAAAACGATTGCCCACCTTTTCGTAGATAAACGGAGCGTCATTATGCCCGATAAATTCGGACAGGATATATTTGGTCTCCGAGAGCAACATCATATTCTCCTCGTCGCACATCTCCTGCACCTTGGCGTAGAGATCGGAGAGCAGGGCGAAACTGCGGTAGTTCTCGCGCAACAGATCGGCGGTGTTCCACAGTTTCAAATTGGTATCATAGAGAGTACACAACTCCTGTAACAGCGGTTGCAGGGTGCCGATCAGCGGCTGTGCCGGTGAGTTTTTGGCACACCATTTACCTTGGGGCTGACAGGCATTAACAACGCGAAGGCCATAGCCTTTGATCTCACCCTGCGCCGTGATGTAGAAATAACCTGCACAACCCGAAGCCTTGTTGTCGAAGTCGTTGACACTCAACCCGGCCTCCGCGATGATCTGCACAGCTTGCTGCGCCACCGCCTGCATCCGCTCTTTCGACGCTTTAGCATCTCCTATGGCCTTGCCGACAATGTGTTGCAACTCTGCCTTTGATTTAGCAACCGACAGTGCATCCTTATTTTTCTCTTTGAAAAGTTCACTTCCCAGTGACAAAATGCCATCGCGAATATCCCACTTTTTATTGTCATCAATCCGCTCCTGCACAAACTCCATCAACCATTTTAGCAACTCTTTGTCCGTGGTGATCTGCTCAATCAGCGTATCGGCACTTTTGGTCAGTACCGGCACGGTCTCAATCTCGACATTGTAATTCAGATCAATGCCCAGTTCCTTGATGAAAGCACGCAGGATGCGTTGGAAAAATGTGTCGATGGTGAGTATCGTGAAACGTGAATAGTCGTGCAGAATCTTCGACCGAGCCTCTTTGGCACGTGCACAGACGGTGCGAGGGTCAAGCGAGAGTTCACGGCAGAGATCACCCAGATAGGGGCTCTCCCCACCCGACGCCAGCCTATGTATTTCGCTCAGTATGCGGGATTTCATCTCCTCCGTAGCCTTGTTGGTGAAGGTCACCGCAAGAATATGGCGATAGATGTCGGGGCGTTCCACCACGTCGCGTATATATTTATAGGCTAATTGGTAGGTTTTACCCGATCCCGCACTCGCATTCAGAATTTTAGCTCTCACTTGCCATCTTAATAGTACTTACAAAAGTAGAAAAACTTTTTTAATTACGGGCTATGTGTGGGACATTCGAAAAAAATATCGTAACTTAGTGGCATTAATCCAACTCTATAATGACTATGAAAAAGTTAATTTTAAGTACGCTAACACTTGTCCTGTCGCTATTTACCTACGCACAAAACACCTCAGAGCCGGCTACCACCGAGCACAGCGAATGGTTGACTACATTCTCGGAAGTGAGCGTGGATGGTCCCCTGAATGTTACTTTTATCAAGGTGCCGACAACCGAAGCCCCGAAAATCACCTACGATACCAAGGGTGCTTACACCTCTAAATTTAAGGCGGAAGTGAAAAACAAAGTGCTCTTTCTCTCCGAACGGACAGATGCACGCAGAAACTCGACAACCGAGGTGAAAATCTATTACAGCGTGCTCGAAAAAATCGACATATCCAAAGCAATCGTCACGTTCCAAGAGCCTCTCGACAACGTAATGATAGATGTGGTCGTTCGCAATGGCGCCGTGTTCACCTCCGACTTGGCTCTCCACGACCTGAAGATGGATATTTCAGGCGACAGCAAGGCGGTACTCACAGGCAACGTACGTTATCTGACACTATCGGCCTCAGATTCGGTGGTCGATGCTCAGAAATTGGAGGTGGTGTCCGCCATGATTACCTCGTCTAATTCGTCCGAAGTTTCGGTCAACGTCACCGATCGTCTCGAAGCAAAAACCTCGACCAAAGGCAAGATCACCCACAAAGGTTCTGCAATCGTGATTCGCAAAACGGTAGCATTTCTTGGCGGTGAGATCATGCAAGCGAAATAGAGATTATGCGGGGTTTCCTACGCGAAGTAGCTGAAGATCTGTATGGTAGATACGGAGCGGAGATCTCCTCGTTTTCGTTTCTCTTTCCTTCACGTCGCGCACGCCTGTTCTTCGTTGATGCCCTGTCCGAGATAGCCGACAGACCGATGTGGCAGCCCGAATGGGTCACCATAGCAGATCTGATGGGTGAGGTTTCGGGGTTGAAGTCGGGAGATCGTGTGCGCCTAATTACCGAACTCTACAAGGTCTATTCCCGCTATCATAACGAACCATTCGATAAATTTTACTTCTGGGGCGAGATGCTCCTCACAGACTTCGATCTGATAGACAAATATCGGATTGATGCCGATATGTTGTTTCGTAACATTAGCGAAATCAAAGAGATAGAGGCTGATGTTTCCTACCTCACACCGGCTCAATTACAAATTCTGTCGTTCTGGGGCAGTTTCGGCGAGGAGACAACGCTGTCCGATGAAAAACGTAAATTTCTGGCCATCTGGAAAACGTTGGCCTCGATCTATCATCAATTCAAAGCACACCTAACCGAACTGGGGATCGCCTACGACGGCATGATCCAGCGCGTCGCAGCCGAGAAGATGCAACAACCGGGATTCCGATTTGTTCGGCAGCGTCACTACGTTGTCGTAGGCTTTAATGCCCTTTCAGAGTGTGAGAAACAACTTTTCAAACGGCTGTCTACTACCACCGAAACCGATTTTTACTGGGATTACGACACCTATTATAAGGATCATACAGAGCAGGAAGCGGGGATGTTTGTGCGCGACAATGTGTCGACGTTTCCGCCACGAGCCGAGATTTCACACGACAATATGCGTGCACCGAAAGAGGTAACGGTAGCATCAACGGCTTCGAATGCCGTACAATGTAAATATGTAGCCACTATCCTGTCGCAGTTATCAGCTCACGCGCCACTTGATAAAGAGACAGCTATTGTACTGACAGACGAGAATTTATTATTGCCATTACTATATGCCCTGCCCGAAAAATGCGGCAAGGTGAATGTCACTATGGGCTATCCCCTGCGGCAAAGTTTGGCCTACTCGTTTGTCGAGCGACTGATCGGTTTGCAGCATCATAGTCGCACGAAGGGGGATAAAACTACCTTCTACCACGCGGATGTGCTGGGGATTTTAGCACATCCCTACCTCTCGGAGAGCGATCCCAAACAGATAAAAATGTTGCAGGAGGAGATTGTCCGCAACCGCCGCATATCGATTGATGCGACACAACTATGTAAAAATGAACTGCTGAGCCGTGTGTTTCACGCTGCACCCGAATGGCGCGAAGAGTCGCGTTATCTGTTGGATATTATCGCCTCTGTTGCACGCTTGCCCTATGAGGGTGATGATGCCCGTCAACGCGTAGAGTTTCTGGCTGTGATAGCCGAAAATCTCACCAAACTTCACAACTCCTTGGATCTGTGTGAGGTGGACTTGACGGCCGACATTTACAACTCACTGGTGCGACGTTACTTGCAAACGTTACGCATTCCTTTTGAGGGCGAGCCGCTGAAGGGCATTCAGGTGATGGGAATTCTCGAAACTCGAAATCTCGACTTCAAAAATGTGATTATCCTGTCGATGAACGACGATAATTTTCCGGGAAATCACACCACGCAAGCTTCGTTTGTGCCATACAACCTACGTGCGGCCTACGGCCTGCCCACTCCCGAACACCACGAGGGCGTGTTTGCCTACTATTTTTACCGCCTGATTCAACGTGCCGAGACCGTGCACCTGCTCTATTGCTCCCATGCAGACGACAAGACGACAGGTGAGCCAAGTCGCTATATCTATCAGCTTGATTATGAGAGTGCTTTCGATCTACACAAGATCGAAGTCGGCGTAGATGTGAATCTCGCCGAGACCCCTCCGATTCAAGTGGATAAAAAGGAGACTGTAATGCGAAAATTGAGCCGATTCCTTGATGTGGAAAATCAGGCAACACTCTCACCAACAGCATTTTTTCGCTATGTAGCATGTCCCCTGCGATTCTATTTTCATTCGGTGGCTCGTCTGGAGGCTGACGATGAGATCGCGGAAGATGTGGATGCTCCAATGTTCGGAACAATCCTCCATGCAGCTGTGCATCAACTTTATAAGCGCATCGAAGGTGAACAGCATCCTGCCCAAACGCTGCGCGCCCTGCTTCGCACGGGCGAAGTGGAACGTGCCGTCGAGGCAGCCATCAACGAAAATTACCTGCAACAGGCAGATGCCGCAATAGAAGATTATACGGGCAACCTGCTGTTGGTCAAAGATATTGTCACAAAATACATCCGCGGGGGAATAATCCCTTACGATGCCGCACACGACGATTTTGTGGTCGTAGGGCTGGAGCAGAAGGTGGAATATTCGTTTCCCTTTGCGATCGGGGATAAAGCGTTGTGTGTGAAATTTGCAGGTGTTGCCGATCGGATCGACTCCCTGTCGGACGGCTCGTTGCGCGTGGTGGATTATAAAACAGGTTCAGCAACTTTAGAGTTCAATGGCGTAACGGCACTCTTCAACGGCAAGGGCAAGCAGCGGCAATCCAACATTTTGCAAACTTTGCTCTATTCGATGATGCTACACCACTCACAGCAACGGGATGTCGTGCCCGCACTCTACTATGTCCGCAACATAAACAATAAGAATTATTCGCCACAACTCGTTGATAAAGAGTTGAAGACAACCGGCGGAAGTTATGCGTTATACCGCGAGTCGGTCGAGGATTTACTCCGTACGAAATTGAGCGAATTGTTCGATGCCAGCGTCCCGTTCGTGCAGTGTGAGGATGCGGACACCTGCCAATATTGCGATTTCAAAGAGATTTGCAAAAGATAAAAATACCGTATGAACACAAAATTATACCTATCATGGCTTCTCGGTGCTGTTGTGAGCGGCGGATTGTGGTTTCTTTTAACAGATGATGCAACGCTTGTGTCAAGTCTTATTTTCGGTGGAATAGTCGGTCTGGTTGGTGTGAGAATCTATCTTCTCCAACACCGCCAACGTTGAACCTATTATTAGAAGCTGTTTTAAATTTATTCATCTCGTTCTTTTCGCCTCCGTTTTCGCCCTATAAATCCTCTGTTGGCTCGCTAAAATGGATCAAGATGAAATTCCGGTGGGAAAGGGTAGGCGAAAAGCGGATCAGGCAGAAATATACAAACGCTCCTCGTGTAATACAGCTATTTATCTGCGTTCCGTGTGACGAAGAAACACGATCCTCGAGCTTGTCGAGAGGTCGCAAAGACTGTGGGAGCGCATGTTCACGATCCTCGAGCCTATCGAAAGGTCGCAAAGACTGTGGGAGCACATGTTCACGATCCTCGAGCTTGTCAAGAGGTCGAAAGGACTGTGGGAGCACATGTTCACGATCCTCGAGCCTGTCGAGAGGTCGCAAAGACAATCAGCACTGTGTCCTTTGCGACCTCTCGACAGGCTCGAGGATCGTGAATCAG
>JAVXCD010000049.1:0-10716 GCA_036659655.1 Alistipes sp. | reverse complement strand
AAATATCAACGTATTGCACAACTTTTTTGTGCTAAATCTATCAAAAAACTGAATATATTTAATTCAAACAACAGGTTGAATGAATGAAAAGTTCACGATCCTCGAGCTTGTCGAGAGGTCGCAAAGGCACGGTGCTGATTGACTTTGCGACCTCTCGACAGGCTCGAGGATCGTGCATTGTGTTTTCAAAGTCTTTGTGACCTCTCGACAGGCTCGAGGATCGGGTTTTTTGCCATATAGAATGCGATGAAGTACCTGTTTGTAGATAATTAACTAATGTTTAGAGGTGATAGATTACACCTTGAACAATATGAATCATGAAATTTTATTTCACATATCTATTTGTATATAATATTTTTTTACTATATTTGCAACGTTGAAAGACGAGTTAGAGAGGTGAGGGGACGGGAGGTCCCCTTATTTCGTAGTTGGATACGTGGATACGGAAGGCTAAAAACTTTAAAAAGCAAAATCATTTTTATGATTGATACAAACAAAATAGTGGCAGCGGCAGAACAAATGTTCGAAGGGACAGATCTGTTTGTGGTGAGTTGTACCTGCTCCGTGACGGATGAGGTGGAATTGTTAATAGACAGTGATATAGCTGTTTCGATCGACACTTGTGCGGAATTGAGCCGTGCCATAGACGAGGCGTTTGATCGCGAGGAAGAAGATTTCTCGCTGACCGTTGCTTCGGCAGGCATCGGCACCGAGTTGAAATCTGTGCGTCAGTATCGCAAACTGATCGGGCAGTCGGTCGAAGTGTTGTTGCTCAGCGGCATCAAGATCTTGGCAAAATTAGAGGCCGTCACCGATACCGACATCACCCTCTCCTTTGAGGAGAAGCAGGTGCTGGAGGGCAAAAAACGCAAACAGGTGGTGACTGTCGAGCGGCAATATCCCTTCACCGAGATTAAGTATACCAAGGAATACTTGGATTTTAAGTAAAATAACAACAAAAATATAATAACAAAACATCAATGGATAACCTTAATTTAATCAGCAATTTCGCTGAGTTCAAGGAGCTGAAAAACATCGACAAAAGCACGATGATCGGAGTTTTGGAAGATGTATTCCGTCACACGTTGCAGAAGCAATATGAGACGGATGAGAATTTCGACGTGATTATCAACCCCGAAAAAGGAGACCTCGAAATCTGGCGCACCCGCAAGGTGGTGGAGGATGGCACGGTGGAGAATGCGCAGGCGCAGATCTCGGTGTCGGAGGTGAAGGCGATCGATGCGACCTATGAAATCGGAGACGAATATGCCGACGAGATCAAACTCGAATCTTTCGGACGGCGTGCGGTGTTGTCGCTGCGTCAGAATCTGGCTTCGCGCATCCTCGACTTGGAGAAGGCAAACCTCTACGAGAAATATTCCGCAAAGGTGGGCGACATCATCACCGGCGAGGTGTATCAAGTGTGGAAAAAAGAGGTGTTGATCCTCGATGACGACGAGAACGAGTTGATTTTGCCGAAGGTTGAGCAGATTCCCAACGATTTTTATCGTAAGGGCGATACGATCAAGGCTATTGTGAAGAGTGTGGAGATGGACAATAACCAGCCCCGCATCATTCTCTCGCGTACGGCAAACCAATTCCTCGAACGACTCTTTGAGCAGGAGGTTCCCGAAATCTTCGATGGTCTGATTACCATCAAAAATATTGTTCGCATTCCCGGTGAGCGTGCGAAAGTTGCCGTAGAGTCTTACGACGAACGTATCGACCCGGTAGGTGCGTGCGTGGGCATGAAAGGTTCGCGTATCTACACCATTGTGAAGGAGTTGCGTAATGAGAATATCGACGTGGTAAACTTCACTACCAACACCCAGCTGATGATCCAACGTGCGCTGAATCCGGCGAAGGTCTCGAACATCACCATCGACGAGGAGCGCAAGACCGCTGCGGTCTACCTCAAACCCGATCAGGTGTCGTTGGCTATCGGTAAGGGCGGTCTGAATATCCGGCTGTCGAAGATGCTGACCGGCTACGACATTGACGTGTACCGCGAGGTGGAAGAGGAAGATGTTGCTTTGACGGAATTCTCGGACGAAATCGAGAGTTGGATTATAGAAGCACTCAAGGCTGTGGGTTGTGATACAGCCAAAAGCGTGCTGAGCCTCACGGTAGAGGAGGTTGCTGCACGTGCAGATCTCGAATTGGAGCAGGCTCAGAAAGTCGTTTCGATCCTCAAATCCGAGTTCGAAGAGTAATTATTAAATACGAAAAAAGGAGAACATAGCAGATGACGAACAATAGAAAATTAAGGCTCATTCAGGTTGCAAAAGAGTTCAACGTTGGGTTAAATACCCTCACGGACTTCATGCAAAAGAAGGGTATCAAGAGCGACGGTTCACCCAATACCTTGGTTGAATCGGAGGTCTATGGCGTTCTCGAAAAGGAGTTCGGTACCAACCGCAGTGCGGGTAGCGAACGCGAGTCGATCCGTGAGCGCATTGCGCAAAAGCAGACGACCGTCACCCTCGAAGAAACCAAGAAACAGGAGACCAAGGAGGAGGAAGAGTTGGTTGTCAAAAGCCACATGATTCACGTGAAGGACGAGATCCAACAGCCAAAAATTCTGGGCAAGATGGATCTGACCCCCAAGCCTAAAGTGGTTGTCCCGACACCGGCTCCGACACCTGTTCCGACACCTGCTCCAACTCCTGCACCCGTAGCAGCACCCAAACCGGTGGATGCACCAAATAAGCCTGAGGTTGAGAAGGTTGTACCTCAGAAGCCTGAGGTGCCCAAGCCGTTTACACCGAAGCCGGTGAGTGAACAGCCGAAGCAAGTTGCCAAACCTACTTCGGTGCCCACCCATGTGCCCCATGTGCAAAGTGCGCCGCAGAAGCAGCCTGTGAAAATTGAGAATAAGCCGATTGTGAAAGCCGATGCGGAGGTTAAACCGGTGTTGTTGGTCAAGCCGGAGCCACCCAAAGACAATATTTTTCGTCCGAATGCCGCTGCTCTCACCGGGCCGCAGGTGCTCGGCACGATGGATGTGTCCGGCTTTGTGGCCGGAGGCAAGCACAAGCGCAAACGTTTGCAAAAAGAGAAAGTCGATCTGACCAAGACCCCGCAGAGACAAGGTGGTGGCGGACAAGGCGGCAACAGACAGGGGGGTGCCGGAAAACCGGGATTCGGAAAACCGGCAGCCGGTGGCCCGAACCGCCCCAATGGTAATGCCAATGCTAATGCCAATCAACCCAAGCCGGGAGAGGGACGTAAAAATAAGAATAGACCCGGAGTGAACAAAACGGTGCGTCCGATTGTTCGTCCCGAAGTGAGTGACGAAGCCGTATCCAAGCAAATCAAGGATACGCTGGCGCGTCTGACTTCGAAGGGGGCTAAAAATAAGAGTGCTAAATATCGTAAAGATAAGCGAGATGCCGTAGCGGAGCGCATGAGCGAAGAGTTCGAACGCGAAGAACAAGAACGTTCTGTGCTGAAGGTTACGGAGTTTGTTACCGTGAGCGAATTGGCTACGATGATGAATGTTCCCGGCACACAGGTCATCACGGCCTGCATGAACTTAGGTCTGATGGTGTCGATCAACCAGCGTCTCGATGCGGAAGCATTGGTGGTGGTGGCTGAGGAATTTGGCTTCAAAACAGAATTTGTATCTATCGAGATTCAGGAAGCTATCAGCGACGAGGAAGAGGTGGAAAATCCGGAGGATTTGGTGCCGCGTCCGCCGATCGTTACAGTGATGGGTCACGTCGATCACGGTAAAACGTCGTTGCTGGATAATATTCGTAAGACCAACGTCATCGAAGGCGAGGCCGGTGGTATCACACAGCACATCGGTGCATACAGTGTGGAGTTGAATGGTCAGCGGATCACGTTCCTTGATACACCGGGTCATGAGGCCTTCACGGCCATGCGTGCCCGCGGTGCGAAAATCACCGACGTGGCGATCATCATCGTGGCAGCGGACGACAGCGTCATGCCGCAAACCATTGAGGCCATCAACCATGCGCAAGCAGCGGGTGTGCCAATGGTGTTTGCCATCAACAAGATAGATAAACCGAATGCCAATCCCGAACACATCAAGGAGCAACTCTCGCAGATGAACTATTTGGTGGAGTCGTGGGGTGGTAAATACCAAGATCAGGAGGTCTCGGCTAAGAAGGGCATCAACCTCGATAAATTGCTGGAGAAGGTGCTTTTGGAGGCAGAAATGCTCGACCTGAAAGCCAATCCGAACAAGAAAGCGGTCGGCACAATCATCGAGTCGACACTCGACAAAGGACGCGGTTATGTCTCAACTATTTTGGTGCATAGCGGTACACTTCACATTGGTGATGTGATGCTCTCAGGCATCAGCACGGGACGTGTGAAGGCCATGTACAACGAGCGAGGTCAGAAGGTGGAGGTTGCAGGGCCATCGACACCGGTACAGGTGTTGGGACTCAACGGAGCTCCGCAAGCGGGTGACTCTTTCAATGTGATGGACGATGATCGTTCAGCACGAGAAATTGCCAACAAACGCGAGCAGTTGCAACGTATGCAGGGCATTATGACTCAGAAACACGTTACGCTGGAGGAGATCGGACGACGCATTGCGATCGGCTCATTCAAGGAACTCAACATCATCATCAAGGGTGATGTGGACGGTTCGGTGGAGGCCATGTCGGGCTCGCTGATCAAACTTTCGAAGGAGACGGTACAGGTGAATGTGATTCATGCCGCCGTAGGACAGATCTCCGAATCGGATGTGCTGTTGGCTGCGGCTTCGAATGCCATCATTGTCGGCTTCCAAGTTCGTCCGTCGGCTTCTGCGCGTCGCATTGCTGAGAAAGAGGAGATCGAAATACGTCTCTACTCGATTATTTACGATGCGATTAACGACATCAAGGATGCCATTGAGGGTATGCTTGAACCGGTCATGAAGGAGGAAATTGTCTGCTCGGTCGAGGTGATCGAGATTTTCAAAATCACCAAGGTCGGCACGGTGGCCGGTTGTATTGTGCGCGAGGGTAAGTTGGCTCGCAATACCCCCATCCGCATCATCCGCGATGGTATTGTGGTCTATACAGGCAAACTCGGTTCGCTCAAACGCTTCAAGGACGATGTGAAAGAGGTCGCAAACGGCAATGATTGCGGTTTGAACATCGAATCTTTTAATGATATACGTGTTGGCGACGTGGTCGAAGGATACGAACAAGTCGAAGTGAAACGAAAATAAATTGCTAATGAAACGATTCGGGCACATTCTACTGACGACTTTCATCCTGCTACTCGGTACTGCGGTATACGTCTTGGCTTCCTCTCCGCAGGAGGCCAAGACGCTCCGCAAAGAGCAGCAACGTACGGTGAAGGCACAGAAAAAACAGACGCAACAGGAGGTTCGAGCCTACGAATCGTTGCGGGATGCGGCCATTATCGAATTTGCAAAGACGCACCAACCCTCGTCGATCATCACTCCGTTTACGCATAGTTTTACGGTGAACGACATTCGTTGTGTTGGTGATAAACAGACGGGGATAGTGATGTTGAATTTCTCGATTACCCCCTTGATGAGCACGGGGTTCCGCATCTTTATTGGTGGTTCACTCAACGGTACGGAAGCCGCAATCAAAGGGGTGAGTTACCGTTCGGAACTATATGGCCGCATCTACGACATCCGTAGCGTATGCCCCACGACCATTGCCATTACCGTCAGCGGTGTGAAGCCCAATACCCCGAAGTTTGACTGGTTTAACATCAGCATGGGGTTGCGCCTCAATATTTTCAACCTTATTACCCTGCGCGACGTGCCGATTTTCTGGACAGATTCAAATCAGACGATCCGCAATTACGTCAAAAACAAAGCAACACAAGAAACGCCAAGAAACTAACCAAAATTCACAAATAGTTTATGACTACTCAAATTAAATTTACAACAGCTGAAGAGGCCGTTAAAGTGATCAAGTCGGGTGACCATGTTCACTTAAGTTCTGTTGCGTCAGCTCCCCAGTGCCTGATCAAGGCGATGTGTGAGCGCGGTGCCAACCACGAATTGAAGGATGTTCACATCCATCACCTGCACACCGAAGGCCCGGCACCCTATGCCGATCCGCAGTTTGAAGGCGTATTCCAACTCGACTCGTTCTTTGTCGGAGGCAACGTGCGCAAAGTAACGCAAAGCGGTTATGCTGACTACATTCCGATTTTTCTGAGCGAAACGCAGAAATTGTATCGTTCGGGTGCTGTGCCTTGTAATGTGGCCATGATCCAAGTTTCCACTCCCGATCAACACGGCTATGTATCGCTCGGTACGTCGGTGGATGCAACTCTTGCTGCGGTGGAAACGGCGCAATATGTGATTGCCGTTGTCAATAAATATGTTCCCCGTGCCTTTGGCGATGCCATGATCCACACTTCGCAGATCAACCTGTTTGTGCAGGATGATACCCCGTTGGAGGAGGCTCATTTCACTGTTCCCACGGAGATGGAAGCCGCAATCGGCAGACACTGTGCTGCGTTGATCGAGGATGGCGCAACACTCCAGATGGGTATCGGAGCCATTCCCAACGCTGTATTGGCGCAGTTGGGTGGTCATAAGAACCTTGGTATCCACACCGAGATGTTCGCAGACGGCGTGCTGCCGTTGGTTTACAGCGGGGTCATCAATGGTGCGGCTAAAAATATAGATAAAGGTAAAATGGTCTCTACGTTCCTGATGGGTTCGCAGAAAGTATATGATTTCATCAACGACAATCCGGGGGTGATGATGATGGACGTAGGTTACACCAACGATCCGTTTATTATCGCTAAGAATGACCGCGTGACGGCTATCAACTCGGCTTTGCAGATCGACATGACGGGTCAGGTTTGTGCCGACTCGCTGGGTACGAAATTCTATTCGGGTGTAGGCGGTCAGATCGACTTCATCTACGGAGCATCGCTCTCGAAAGGCGGAAAAGCCATCATTGCCATGCCTTCGATCACCACAAAGGGTCTCTCTAAAATCGCACCGGAACTCACGCTGGGTGCCGGTGTAGTTACTACCCGTAACCACATCCATTGGTTTGTGACGGAGAATGGTGCGGTGGATCTCTATGGCAAGAGTTTGCAGGAGCGTGCGCGTTTGTTGATCTCGGTGGCTCACCCCTCGGCACAGGAGGCGCTGGACAAAGCCGCTTTCGAGCGTTACGGACAGCACCACCTCTACGTCAAAGAGTATATGAAATAGAGGTCGGCAACGACAAAAAATAGCGACTATTTTTCGGAATAGCCGCTATTTTTGTATCTTTGAAGTTGTTAAGAAACTATTGCTATGCTGAGAAAAATATCCTATATTGCCTGCATTCTGCTGGCTGTGGCCTGCGCCTCGACGCGCAAAACCGTGGGCGCACTTCCCCCGTCTACCGACAATCAATATGTCATCATCCTCTCGATGGATGCTTTTCGCTGGGATCTGGCCGACCGCAGCCACACGCCGACCCTCGACTCGCTGAAGCAGGCGGGTAGTTACGCCGAGATCTATCCCGTATATCCGTCCAACACCTTCCCCAGTCACTATTCCATGGCCACAGGGCTACACCCAGACCATCACGGTGTAGTCAACAACGGCTTTTACGACAAGACGGTAGGGCGCAAATTGTCTGTGTTTGACCGCGAAGATGTGACATTGCCGAACTTTTGGGGTGGGGAACCTATTTGGAATACCGTGGAGCGGCAGGGCGAAATTGCCAACATCTATATGTGGCCGGGCAGTGAGGTGCCCATTAACGGCCGACAGGCCTCGGTGTGGAAATATTACTCCGCCAAACCGACCTACTACGAGCGCGCAGACTGGGTGGTGGAGGCCATGACCCGTCCGGTGAAAGAGATTCCCAATTTGGTGATGTGGTACTTCGAGCAGCCCGATGCAGATTTACACCATTTCGGTCCCACTTCGCGTGAGGCACAGGGGCAAGCGGAGCATATAGATTCGGTTCTACGCTATTTCTTCTATAAAATCCGTCAGTCTCCCGTTTACGACAAAATCAATTTCATCATCACCGCCGATCACGGCATGGCGGCGTTGTCGCCGGATCGCTACCTGAACCTCTATGGTAAACTCGACTCGACGAAGGTGATCCGCCCTGTTAGCGGAGCACCGTTTGGGTTGGAGGTTGAAGAGGAGTATGTCGACACGGCTCTCGCCCTGCTTGCCAAAATAGGTCACCAGCGGGCTTATCGTCGCGAGCAGATGCCGGCCAAATACCATTATGGTACGCATCCGACCCGTTTGACGAACCTTATTCTCATTCCCGAAACGGGCTGGACACTTGATTATGCACCCAACGACCGTCCGGTGAAAAACAAAGGCGCACATGGCTTCGACAGTTTCGATCGGGACATGCACATGGTATTCTACGGCACGGGACCCGCCTTCAAACCGAATTATCGCCAGCGATTATTTCAGAATCAGAACATGTATCTGATTCTGTGTCACCTGACCGGCTGCACACCCGCACCGAACGATGGTGAGTGGAAAACTGTGAGAGGAATGTTCCGAAAATAGTTGTAAATAGAAAAATATTATTATCTTTACTCCGAAAATCCCTTTCACTCATGAAAATTAGTACACCAATCGATCGCCAAGATCTTCACATCAAAAGATCGGATAGGGTATTGGAGGTAGGTCCCGGACACAATCCGACTTATCGCGCAGATGTCCTTGCGGAAAAATTTATGGATAGCAATGCCGAACGTTGCGGGGATGTGCGTTTTTATTCCCATCAGCAGTTAATTCATGCCGCAGGTGAAGATTTGCCTTTTGCCGACAAGGAATTTGACTATGTCATCTGCAATCAAGTTCTTGAGCACAGCGACAATCCTGCGCAATTTCTCCGCGAATTGATGCGGGTGGCCAAGGGCGGATACATTGAAACGCCCAGTTTGATCGGCGAGATGCTCTTTCCGAAAGAGACACACCGGCAGTTGCTGCTTTCGATCGACGGCAAACTGGTTATTTACGACAAGAAACGGATGATCAATGAGGGTGGATACTGCCAAAATTATGGGGAACTATTTCTTAATTACCTGCCTTATCAATCCCTGCCCTTCCGACTGTTGACCTTCACCGAGCAGGATCTGATGATCGTACGGTACGAGTGGAAAGATGATATTGATTTCATTATCAACCCCGAAGATGACTATTATAAGTCGTTTTTTACGAAAAAATGGGATCGGGCAATGGTCGAAAAATTGTTCCCACCCCGCAGCACACTCACCGAGATAGGCCGTGCCATGCGATCAATTTATTATATGCTTAAAGAGAAATTAATAGCCCGCTTAGTTCCCCACAAGAGTACGACGTGGGAGACGTATTGCAAACAACACGGGAAAGAAAAGTGATAAGAAGCTGTTTTAACTTTATTCATCTCGTTCTTTTCGGCTCTTTTCGCCCCTGTTTCCGTCCTATAAATCCTCATTTAGCTCGCTAAAATCGGATTTACAGAACAAAAACAGCTCTCAAATAACTTCGGTAACAAATTCAAACAGTTTCTAAGTATACGGGGCTCTCCATGTCGTGCTATACTGGCTGAGACGGATTTCCTCTATAAAACTTCGCATAACTATGAATCGACACATCGCATTTTGGATTGTAGGCCTGTTGTTGCTTGTTGGCAGTGCACAAGCACAAAAAATTGACAATCTGCCGGAGGTGAAGTGCCGATCGCACAATCCCATTTTTAGCAGATTAGGTAAGGCCTATCTTGCTCCGACCTACGAGGCTGATGCTTATTGGGTGTGGGGTGGTTCGGTGGTGCAGGACGACGCAGGGAAATATCACCTCTTCGTGTCGCGCTTTCCCAAAGCGTTGCCTTTCCATCCGGGGTGGATGGTTGCTTCGGAAATCGTTCACTGTGTGGCGAATACCCCTCAAGGACCCTATACTTTTAGTGAGGTGGCCTTGCCGGCGCGCGGGGCTCAATACTGGGATGGACGCTCCACACACAATCCGCGCATTTTGCGACATAAGGGGAAATACTACCTCATCTACATGGGCTCGACACATCCGTTTGAAGAGCCTACCGGGGAGGAGTTGACTCTAACAAGTAAATGGTGTACCGTTGCCCGCTCCAACAAGCGAATTGGATTGGCCGTGGCTGACACGCCCTATGGACCGTGGCGGCGCATGGATCGGCCGATCTTAACAACAGAGCCCAACACTTTTTACTCATATTTAACCTCCAATCCCTCGCCTGTGATTCAGAAAGACGGCTCGGTGATGATGATGTTCAAGGGGCGTGCTTACGATGGTAATTCATTCTCTGATATGGCTTTGGGTATGGCCTATGCGCCTGCTGTCGAAGGTCCATATACGGTGCTTAATGACAAACAGCCGGTATTGAACGTCAAGGAACAAGGGGAAGGTGAAGATCCGTTTCTGTGGCAAGACAAAGCCGGTTTCCACATCATCTATAAAGATCAGCGTGGCGGCATTACGGGTGAAAAGGGCGGCGGGGTCTTGGCGCACTCCCGCGATGGCCTTGTGTGGGTGCAAGATGCAGACAAAAAAGCCTATTCGAAAACCATTGAATGGGAGGACAATTCCATCGGTCGGCAAGGACAGTTGGAGCGTCCGTTTATCCTCTTCGAAGAGGGTAGGCCGGCCTATTTATTCTTTGCGACCATGGATGGTCCCGGCGAATTTGAGAATAGTACCCGGTCGTGGAATATGGTGATTCCATTTATAAAATAGCCTGATTATCTGCGTTCCGTGTGACGAAGAAA
>JAVXCD010000048.1:10579-10846 GCA_036659655.1 Alistipes sp. | reverse complement strand
TGAGTTGCTCGGTTTCGGGTCGCGCATGTGTTTCGATGTAGGCGATCTGCACATCGACCCCGTTGGCAAATAACGTGTGGGCATCTTGCAACATCCGATAACTTTTGCCCACACCGGCAACCATGCCGATGTAGATTTTGAATCTACCGCGACGCGATGTCTTGATGAGGTTCAGAAAGTGCTGAACACTGGGTTGGGATTCCATTTTATACGAAGTTTAAGAAACTGTTTGAATTTGTTACCGAAGTTATTTGAAAATTATTTTGT
>JAVXCD010000048.1:0-10569 GCA_036659655.1 Alistipes sp. | reverse complement strand
GGCGGAAACTGGGGCGGAAAGAGCCGAAAAGAGAAGATTAATAAATTTTAAACAGCTTCTAAGTTGCCGTATGTGATTGAACAAAGGTATTTAAAATTTAGGAAACTTTTCATCAAGGGCTATGTTGAGTTTCAGTACAGGAACAACCGGCAAACCCACGAAGGGGTTTTCGGTGTGATCTTCAATGAGTTGTTCGATAATCGCTACATCCACCGCGCGTGCCTGAGCTACTCGCTCGGCTTGCACCAGAGCTGCCGCAACGCTGATATGCGGATCGAGTCCGCTGCCACTGGCCGTCACCATCTCCGAGGGCACTTGCGCGCGATCCAAATAGGGATGAGCAAGTAAAAAGGTGTCGATACGCCCTGCAACCTCCGCCAGATAGTCGCCATTGGCAGCCCCTTTGTTGCTACCGCCCGAACCACTGCCGTTGTAATCGACGGCCGATGGCCGCGACCAGAAATAGGTGGCCGAGGTGAATGTTTGTCCCACATTGGCTGCTCCCACCACCTTGCTGTTGAGCGCAAGAACCTCAGCCTGACCGTGATTCGGCGTGACGATGGCCGCTATGCCCCACAGCACTAACACATAACCGCCGAAGAATAGGATGCAAAATACAAGGGTGAGTTTGAGAGATATAAGTAAGTTTTTCATAGTTGTTAGAGAATTGTGGCCAGAGCCATATCAATGATTTTGATGAAAATAAAGGGTGTGATTGCGCCGCCTATCCCATAGATAATCAGGTTGCGACGCAGCAAGGCCGAAGCCCCGATGGGCTTGTACTGCACGCCGCGCAGAGCCAGCGGAATCAGCGCGGGGATGATGAGTGCATTAAAAATTACAGCCGAGAGAATTGCCGATTCGGGCGAGTAAAGATTCATAATATTGAGTGCTGCAAGGGCCGGAATCGAGGTCATAAACAGGGCTGGAACAATGGCAAAATATTTGGCCACATCGTTGGCAATACTGAAGGTGGTGAGCGTGCCGCGGGTCATGAGCAGCTGTTTGCCAATCTCCACAATTTCAATTAGTTTGGTCGGATCATTATCTAAATCGACCATGTTGCCGGCCTCTTTTGCCGCCTGTGTCCCGCTATTCATCGCCACGCCCACATCGGCCTGTGCCAGTGCCGGGGCATCGTTGGTGCCGTCGCCCATCATGGCCACTAACTTACCCGCTGCTTGCTCGCGACGAATGTACTCCATTTTGTCTTCGGGCTTGGCCTCGGCAATAAAATCATCTACACCCGCTTTGGTTGCTATGTATTTTGCCGTCAGGGCATTGTCGCCTGTGACCATCACGGTCTTGACTCCCATTTTACGAAGCCGCTCAAAGCGTTCGCTGATGCCGGGTTTGATAATGTCCTGAAGTTCGATCACTCCCAGCACTTCGCAATCGCGAGCCACCACCAATGGCGTACCTCCGTTGCTGGCAATCTTTTGCGATAGTTCGCGTGCCGAGGCTGGAAAGGTGCCGCCCTCCAACTCCACCAGCGCACAGATTGCTTCGGTCGCCCCCTTGACAATCGATAGGCCACTGCGAAGTTCCACTCCCGAACATTTTGTTTGTGCCGAGAACTCAATCCACCGACAGCCGATCAGTGTGCCGGGATTCACCTCAAAATCTTGTTCGCGACTCAGCTCGATGATCGATTTGCCTTCGGGCGTTTGATCGGCAGTCGAAGATAAAATGCACGCCTCGATAAATTCACGTTGTCGAGCAGGATCTATGGCGTGAAACTCCGTTGCACGGCGATTGCCGATGGTGATGGTTCCCGTCTTATCGAGCAAGAGGGTATCTACGTCGCCTGCCGTTTCGACCGCCTTGCCCGATTTGGTGATCACATTGGCACGCAAGGCGCGATCCATGCCTGCGATGCCGATGGCTGAGAGTAATCCTCCAATCGTGGTGGGAATCAGGCAGACAAAGAGCGAGACCAACGAGGCCACGGTTACTACGGTTTCTGTGTAATCAGCAAAGGGTTTGAGTGTTACACAGACCACTACAAAGACCAAGGTGAAGCCTGCAAGCAAAATAGTGAGAGCAATTTCGTTGGGGCTTTTCTGGCGAGAAGCACCCTCGACAAGGGCGATCATCTTATCGAGAAAACTTTCTCCGGGCGATGCCGATACACGGACTACAATCCGATCTGAAAGTACTTTCGTACCTCCCGTAACCGAGGTCTTGTCGCCACCGGCTTCGCGGATTACGGGGGCAGATTCGCCCGTTATGGCACTCTCGTCGATGGAAGCCAACCCCTCGATGATCTCACCGTCGGTGGGGATCTGCTCGCCTGCCGAGCACTCGAAAACATCGCCTTTGCGGAGCATCGAGCTGCTGACAACGACTATTTTGCCGTCAACTAATTTGTTGGCAGGAGTCTGTTCGCGACTCTTGCGAAGGCTCTCGGCCTGCGCTTTGCCGCGAGCCTCGGCGATGGCCTCGGCAAAATTGGCGAAGAGTAACGTTAGGAGCAGGATCAGAAAGATCGTAAAATTGTAGAAGAAGGAGCCCTGACCCGTCCAGCCAAAGAGCACGCCCAGTGAAACGAGCAGCATAACGGTGGTGGCAACCAGCACGGTGAACATAATCGGATTGCGCACCATGGTTCGCGGGTTGAGTTTTACGACCGACTCCTTGAGAGCTGCGAGCAGTTGTTCGCGGTTGATAAATTTATTTTTCTCCATTTCAGACAATTTCTTAATTGATTGTTAAAAATTCGGCAATAGGTCCCAGCGTCAAGGCGGGGAAGAAGGCTAAGGCTGCAATAATAAAAATGACGACAAAGGTCATCACCGAAAAGGTGGCCGTGTCGGTGCGCAGTGTGCCGGCACTCGCAGGAACGTATCTCTTTTGCGCCAAAATGCCCACGATAGCCACCTGCCCGATGATGGGCAGGTACCGGCTCAGGAGCAACACGATGCCTGTGCTGATGTTCCAGAAGGGGGTGTTATCGCCCAAACCCTCGAAGCCCGAACCGTTGTTGGCCGCCGCCGAGGTAAACTCGTACAACATTTCGCTCAGCCCATGAAACGAGGAGTTGTTGAGCCACGCGGCTGCTAAGGTGGGATCGGAGTGAGCCAAATAACTCGACAAGGCGGTGGCGCAAAGGATCACAAACGGATGTAGCAGGGCGATGATAATGGCAATTTTCATCTCGCGTGCCTCGATTTTTTTGCCCAAAAATTCGGGTGTCCGTCCGACCATCAAACCACTGAGGAAGACCGCGATGATGATGAAAATATAGTAATTCATGAAGCCTACACCGACGCCTCCGAACCAGCAGTTGATCTGCATGTTGAGCATTGCCAGTGCCCCGGTTACCGGTGTCAGGCTGTCGTGCATGCCGTTCACCGAACCATTCGAGGTCGCGGTGGTGGTCATCGCCCAAAGTGCTGTTGCTGCCGAGCCGATACGCGTCTCCTTGCCCTCCATGCTGCCCATGGTTTGTGCGATGCCTAACTGCTCGATATGCGGATTCCCGCCTAACTCCTGATCAACCGAGACAAATACCCCCGCGAGGTAGGCAACGAGCATTACCCCGAAGATGCACACAGCTAATTTGCGCCGTTTGAGGTAAAATCCAAGTGCCCAGATCATGGCCATGGGAATCAAAATAATCGAGATACACTCCACCATGTTGGTGAAGTAGGTCGGATTTTCGAGCGGATGCGACGAGTTGGCTCCGAAAAATCCACCGCCATTTGTACCCAACTGTTTGATGGCCACTACGGCCGCCACAGGGCCTTGTGAGATGGTTTGCTCATCGCCTTCGAGTGTTCGGAGGGTTTGCTTGCCCTCTAAAGTCATCGGTATGCCACCCAAAATCAGCAAAATGGCAACAACGAAGGAGAGCGGGAGCAGAATGCGGGTCACGCTGCGAACCAAGTAGACCCAGAAATTGCCCAGCGTGCGGGTCGTTTTGGCCGCCATACCTTTGAATACGGCCGCCAGAGCCGCCATGCCGGTGGCTGCGGTGAGGAACTGAAAGAGCATCACCACAAACAGTTGCGTGAAATAGGTTGCGCCACTCTCGCCACTGTAATGTTGCAGGTTGCAGTTGACCAGAAAACTGATGCAGGTATTGAATGCCTGCCAAAATTCCTGACCTGCATTTCCATCGGGGTTGAGGGGTAAAACGCCCTGTGCCAAGAGCAGAACCATGCCCCAGACGAACCAAAAGAGGTTGACTGTGAGTAGTACGACCAAAAACCGTTTCCAGGTCATCTCCTCCTTGGGGTCGATGCCGCACAGACGATAGAGACCGTTTTCGAAAGGAGCAAGAAAGTCGAGCAACGACCGCTCGCCACGATACACCTTAGCAATATAGCGTCCTAATGGGTAACTTAGGGCGATCACTAACACGATTTGCAACGTGATTCCAATAATTTCCACATCCATTGTAGTTTAGAATTTTTCGGGTTTCAGAAGCACATAAATCAAGTAGCCGAAGACGACTACGCTTAAAATAAGTAAGGCTATAAACATCATTTTATCTATCAGTTTACAACTCTTACTGTGAATTTTGTGCCAAAAGTGGCAACATGCTGAGAATCAAGTATGTGCTATTTGTGCGCAACAAAAAACCCTTCCATTTTGGAAGGGTTCATTTCTATTATGACAGGCCGTGAGGGGTTAGGGCGTGACGATGCCATACTCCTCTATTTTGCGGTAGAGCGTCGTGAGCCCGATTTTTAGCAGGCGTGCCGCCTCGGTTTTGTTGCCCGCGGTGTAGTTGAGGATCTTGCAGATATGCAGCCGCTCCATAGCCGATAACTCCATCGAATCGAGTGTTTTGCCGTCGGCAATCTGTATTTCAAGCGGCAGGTCTGTGAGGTGCAGCGTCGTGCCTGAAGAGAGGATCATGCTGCGTTCGATGGTGTTACGAAGTTCGCGGATGTTGCCGCTCCAACGGTGTCGCAAGAGCGCATCGAAGAAAGGTTTTTCGGCACACATGGTTGTCCGTCCCATTTTGGCAGTAAAAGCCTCTATGAAACTTTGTGCAAGCAAGATAACATCTTCGCCTCGCTCGCGTAACGGCGGTAACTCGATGGCAAAAACCGACAACCGATAGTAGAGATCCTCGCGAAACTCACCACGAGTAATGCGCTGTTTTAGGTCGTTGTGCGTGGCGGCAATCACCCTCACGTCTACCTTGGTCGTCTTGTGATCGCCCACCTTGATCAACTCGCCGCATTCGAGCGTGCGCAACAATTTGGCTTGCAGCGCAAGCGGCATATCGCCCACCTCGTCCAGAAAAATAGTTCCTCCGTCAGCCTGCTCGAAGAGTCCTTTTTTATCGCGGACAGCTCCCGTAAATGCGCCGGCTTTGTGCCCAAACATTTCGCTGTCGAGCAGCTCACTGCTGAATGCCGCACAGTTAATCGCCACAAATTCGCTGCCTCGACGACCACTCGCCGTGTGAATGGCGTTGGCAAAGACCTCTTTGCCTGTTCCCGTCTCACCCGTGAGCAGAATTGCGGTATCTGTTATGGCAACTTTGCGAGCCAGTTCCACGGCGGCGAGCAATGGCTTGGATCGGCCGAGGATTGAATCAAAGGTATATTGTTTATTTACAATACGTTCTAACTTTTTTAGTTTTGATTTCATGGCCACTTTTTCACTCGCATTGGCCAGTAACGGCACGATGCGGTTGTTGTCATCACCCTTGGTCAAGTAGTCGAACGCTCCGTTTTTGATCGCCTGCACCCCATCGGCAATATTGCCGTGTGCTGTGAGCATAATAACCTCAGAATCAGGCAGTAAATTCTTGATATGCGGCAGAAACTCCACCCCGTTGCCATCGGGTAAGAAAACATCACACAACACCACATCCGCACCCTGTGTCGCCATCTGCTTGGTCGCTGCGGCAAGATTCTCCGCCTGAAGCACCTCATATCCTTCGAGCGATAGGATGCGAGCCAGCAGCGTGCGGATCTGCGGTTCATCGTCTATAATCAGTATTTTTGTCATACGTCACCTGTTTTTGTAGCGAGTATTTTATCGATACGGGCTCCATCCATATCCACGATTTCAAACTTGAAATCATGCCAGATAATCGCTTCTCCCGATTGCGGAATGTGCTCCAACTGTTCGAGAATCAATCCGCCTACGGTGTTGTAAGTGTTCTTGACATAAAGTTCTGTTTGGTCGAAATAGATCAAAAAATCATAGAACGGACATTGACCGTCAACCAACCAGCCCTGTTTGTTTGGTCGTTCAATAATAGCGGGTTCCGTGTGCCGGTCATTGATCGACCCCACCAGCCCTTCCAAGATGTCTTTGAGCGTTATAACGCCCTGAAAATCGCCAAATTCATCGCAGATCAATGCCCGGCTGACCCGCTCTTCCTTCATTCGCTCCAAGGCTTTGTAGACGCTCATGTTCTCGTGAAAAAAGAGGGCTTGCTCCATGATGGCCGACAGCGTGAAGTCGGGCTTATTAAAGGTCAATACGAGGCGTTTGAGTGTAATTACCCCCAATACCGACCTTGAATCGCGATCAAGCAGCGGGTAAAATTCATGTAAATTTTGTTCTAAAACAGCATGGATTTCCTCCTTTGCCATATCCACATAAAGGTAAATAGTTTCGGTTCGATGCGTCATCAACGAACTGATTTTCAAGTCTCCAAGCATGAAAACGCGCGATACAATATCCTGTTCCACCTCCTCAATCTCACCATCATCGGCACTCTCTTGAACCATTGATTTGATCTCCTCTTCGGTGACCTTGCAGTCCTGCTCCTTGAAGCCCATCAACCGAAATAGGAACGAAGTGCTTTGAGAGAGCAACCAGACAATGGGGGAGGCGACTACCGAGAGCAGATGCATCGGGCGTGCTACCACCTGCGCTGCTTTTTCGGCGATGCTCATTCCAATCCTTTTGGGTAGCAACTCGCCAAATATCAAGGTTAAATAGGTGACTACGACCACAATGACGGTTTGAGCAATGGCGTGTGAATAACCGGAAGCAACACCCCAAGAGGTCAGGATGGTTGCAAAATCGTCAGCGAGTAAATTGCCGGAGTAGAGACCCGTCAAGATGCCGATAATTGTAATGCCGATCTGAATGGTTGAGAGAAATTTATTGGGTTCATTGGCCAGTTTCAAGGCTATCTGCGCCTGCCGATTCCCTTGTTTTGCTTGGTTTGTCAGATGCGATTTGCGCACTGAAATAAGGGCTATTTCCGACAAGGCCAAAAGCCCATTCAAGAGAATCAGAACAATAATTATAATGAGTTCATTCATATATTAATCAGTTGATTAGCAATAAATATGCCTCGACATGAAAGCCGTAGCGTGCGAAGTGTAATTCCCATCTTGCAAAGATAAAATAATTTTTTTATTTAAGAAACTGTTTCTTCATCCGACAAGTCGTAGAGCGGATTGTTACAATGATTGTTAAAATAAACAGCTATATTTGCACAATCAGAGGATCTGGTAGTAAAACTGTTTGGATGTGCATACAAATTTTAATTACATACTTAAATGATTTATCGAATGAGGAGAGTACTTTTATTATGTGTCGGAACAATGGCATTGAACCTGTGTTTTGGCGCGGAGAAAAACTTATCAGACTACGTAAACCCGAATTTAGGCACCATTCATAGTCGTTGGTTCTTTTACACACCGGCGGCTGAACCTTTTGGAATGGCCAAACTCGGAGCTTCCACAAACGGCAGTTATGGAAATGCAAGCGGCTGGGAAGCAGTAGGGTATGAGGATGGACATACGTCCATCGAAGGTTTTCCGTGTTTCCATGAATTTCAGATAGGCGGTGTGATGCTGATGCCAACAACCGGCCCTGTGAAGACGAAACCGGGGTTGATGGAGGAGGTAGACGGCGGTTATCGTTCGCGCTTCGACAAAAAAGATGAATATGCTACGGCGGGTTATTATTCGGTGCTGCTCAAGGATTATGGCATAAAAGCAGAGTTGACAGCGACGGCACGGGTCGGATGGCAACGATACACATTCCCGGCAGGCAAGCAATCGAACATCCTTTTCGATATAGGTTCGCGTTTGGGTGAGAGCGGTCCCGTGGTGGATGCCTATGTGAAAGTGAGTGACAATAGCATTGTCGAGGGATATGTGGTGACAGAACCGCTGTATGTGCAGAAATATCAGGCCGGAGCCGATGTGGTGATGTATTTCTATGCCGAAACGAATAAGAAGGCGAAGAAAGCAGGTACTTTCCATCGTGCCGGTGGGGTGTCTTCCGAGAAAGAACAGAAGGGTATAGGTGTGGGTGCTGTACTGACTTACGATACGCAAGATAAAGAAGAAGTAGAGGTAAAAATAGGATTGTCCTACACGTCGATTGAGAATGCCAAACAGAATTTAATGACGGAGGCTGCACGGATGAATTTCGATGCGGTCAAGCGACAAACCGTGGGTAAATGGAACGACTATTTGGGGCGCATACGGGTCAGCGGAGGAGCGGAGCAGAGTAAGATCAAGTTCTACACGGGGCTTTATCATGCGTTGTTAGGTCGCGGACTTGCGAGCGATGTGAATGGTGCTTATCCGAAAAATGATGGTACTATCGGGCAGATTCCACTCGACAAAAAAGGAAAGCCGCAGTTCAATCATTACAATACCGATGCCGTGTGGGGTGCTTACTGGAATCTGTCCCAACTGTGGTCACTGGCTTATCCTGAATACTACAACGACTTCATAAATAGCCAATTGCTGGTGTATGACGATGCGGGCTGGCTCGGAGACGGCATTGCCAATAGCAAATATGTGTCGGGCGTGGGTACCAATATGATGGGCATCCTCTTCGCCGGTGCATACAACTGCGGAATTCGCGGATATGAGGTGGAAAAGGCCTATCAGGCGGCTCTCAAGAACGAAATAGGTTGGCAAGGACGCATCGAGGGGGCGGGACGCATGGACACCAAGTCGTTCGTCGCGTTGGGCTACTCACCTTACGACAATTCGCAACACTTTGGCAGTCACCCGGAGGGCTCAACCTTCTCGGCATCGCACACGTTGGAGTATAGTTACAGCACCTATGCGGTGGCACAGTGGGCAAAGCAACTCGGCAAAGAGCAGGACTACAAGTTGTTGACTGAATTGTCGAAGGGCTGGTCTAAACTTTTTGACCCCTCGACCAAGTTGATTCGGCCAAAAAAGGCAGATGGCACCTTCATAGATAACTTCAATCCGCTGGAGTCGTGGCGTGGTTTTCAGGAGGGAAATGCGATTCAATATACGTTCTTTGTGCCGGGGGATCCCAATGCACTGGTGGCAGCCATGGGGGAGGAGTCGTTCAACAATCGGCTGGACTCCATTTTCACGGTTGCGCGCGCAACCGTATTCGGAGGCGGCAAGGTGGTGAATGCCTTTGCCGGCATTCAAAGTCCTTATAACCATGGAAATCAACCGAATCTGCACATCTCGTGGCTGTTCAACTTTTCGGGCAAGCCTTGGCTGACGCAGAAATGGACCCGACTGATTTGTGATGAATTTTACGGCATAGACGGTGAGCATGGCTACGGATATGGGCAGGATGAGGATCAAGGGCAGCTGGGCGCATGGTATGTGATGGCGGCGATGGGTTTGTTCGATGTACAGGGCGGAACAAGCAGTCGGCCGACCTTCCAATTAGGCAGTCCCTTGTTCGACAAAATCGAAATCCGGCTGAGTCCGAAAAATGCGTCGGGTACAAAATTCGTCATTGAAACCGAGGGTAATCAGTCGGACACCTATTATATACAGTCGGCATCTCTAAATGGAAAGCCGTTTGATAGTAACTGGCTTTTCTGTGAGGATATTTACAAAGGAGGAACGCTCAAATTGAAAATGGGGCGAGAACCGAATACCAACTGGGGTGTCGGATCGAGGCCTTTCTATTCGAAATAACACACTTGTTGAAATATAAGCGATTGGTAAGAGCCCGGCATTTAGTCGGGCTCTTACTGTGTATACGTGTACGATCCTCGAGCTTGTCGAGAGGTCATTTGATGTGTCTTTTTTGCGATCTCTCGATCGTGTGAGTATTTCCGCCAACAAGATGTGCTGTTTAAGTATATATACTGTTGTTTTACTGTATGTTAACTTGCTTTGTCGAGTTCGGAATAGAAACTCCATAAGATTTGGCCGATAGGGTAGACCCCCCCCTAACGTTGTTGCATGCTAATATCCTGTTTACGAGCCTTTTTGCATCGTGCATTATAGAGATGCTGCATCATAGTATAAATTTTTTGTACACTTTATCGGGGTATTGTGTTGGTTTGCTAAAGTGAATAAAACAGACCTCTTGAAGGGTTAAATTAGCCATATCACGTCGAAGCGTTACATCTGTTCTGAGTGCGAATTTACCAATGTTAATCGACGGATGAACTTTCTTTGGACGAAAGTCTAAAATGAACTCCTTGTTTTCTAAGTTGTTATTTAATTTATCCATAGCATTTGGTGTAATATATATATTATGTTAAATAATTACACAATCTCCATTCATTTTTAGGCTTATCACGATCCTCCAGCTTGCCGCCCTCCACACACAAAGACAACACATAATTCACGATCCTCGAGCTTGTCGAGAGGTCGCAAGGTCATGGTACTG
>JAVXCD010000047.1:0-10992 GCA_036659655.1 Alistipes sp. | reverse complement strand
GGTCGCAAGGACAATCAGCGTCGTGACCTTGCGACCTCTCGACAGGCTCGAGGATCGTGAGTTTCTCAGTCAACGTGACGCATCATGCCCTTGCGACCTCTCGACAAGCTCGAGGATCGTGTGTTGTGTTTTGACCTGTTCTGCTCTTCCGACCGGGGCAAAAAGAGCCGAAGAGAACAAGATTAATAAATTTAAAACAGCTTCTTAATCTTGCAGCCGTGATCGCTTTATTTCACCATTCGGGCGCAGAAGAGACTCAATCCTTCATTCGCACGGGCTGTTTCAGTGTATCGGCAACTTCAATAGTCACCGTATCGCGCTGCATTTCGGTCGCAGCAGGAGCGACAGCAGTTGCGGGATCGAGCACAAGATCCGACTGCGGCAATGTTTGGTTCATCAGTTCATCTTGCAACAGCATCGATCTAAATGTATCGCGCTGAAAAGCCGTCACCACGATGATGACGATCACCGCAACGGCTATAACAATGCCTATCAGTCGTTTAATCATTTTTATTCTCCTTTAGTATCTCAATCGAGCGGGTAATCACCTTGTCAATCGGATAGATGTTAACATAGAAACCATTGTCCTCCAACGCTGTATTTCGTGCGATATAGGCTCGCAGTTGAGCCTCTATCAGCTTGCGTGATTTGGCAATATCGGCAGCCCTCGGAGCCACGCCATTGCGGGCGGCGTAACGAATAAAATCGTTCAAAAGCCCCTTGTCGCTATCCAGTAGCCGTTGCAATTCGGGAATGGTTTTCACCTTATTCAGTGCCTCGCGGTGCTTATCGGCATACTCGATCGTATAGCGATAGAGTATGTTGCGCCCCGCCACCTCGACAAAATACTTGGTCACATCGGTTGTGTCGGCCGGAATAAACACATCGGGCATAATACCGCCTCCGCCATAAACAACCTTTCCCTTCGGCGTAACCCGCTTCAGCGAGTCGGCAAAATGAATGCTGTCGGCCGAGAAAAATTCGTTATTCTTATACCGGTCCAAAATATCCTCCTCGTAGCCTTCGCCATTCCCCAGCGTATAGGGTTTTTGAATCGACCGCCCGGTTGGTGTGAAATAACGCGCCGTTGTCAGTCGCAAAGCCGAGCCGTCGGCATAAGGTATCTGTTGTTGTACAAGCCCCTTCCCAAACGAACGTCGTCCAATAATCGTACCACGGTCGTTGTCCTGCAAGGCTCCGGCGAGAATCTCACTCGACGAGGCACTGCCTTCGTCGATCAGTACGGTCACATTCATATTCTGCGCCGTTCCCATTCCGTCGGCATATTCCTTGAGTTGTTCGTGCTTTCGATCTTCCGTGTAGACAATCAGTTGCCCTTTGTGCAGAAATTCGTTGGCAATCAAGATTGCCTGATCGAGGTAGCCGCCCGGATTACCGCGTAAATCGAAGATCAACCGCGAAATCTTGTCGGCACGCAACCGCGTGAGTGCTTTCATCAACTCCGCATGAGATGTCCGTGCAAACTGTGAGAGTTTGATATAGCCGATGCCGGGCGTGATCTCAAAGGCTGACTCGACACTTTTGATCGGAATCACGTCCCGCACCACATCCACCTCCACCAAATCGGAGATGCTCTGTCGCTGAAGAGAGAGTTTCACATGGGTACCTCGCTTGCCGCGCAGTTTCTTGACCACGTCGTTTTGCGGGATTTTGCGACCGGCAACCAGTGAATCGTTGATTTTGATGATGCGGTCACCCGCCTTTACCCCCGCCTTGTCACTCGGACCCGACGGAATTACATTGAGGACAATCACCGTGTCGGTGGCCATATTGAACACCACACCAATGCCGTCGAACTCCCCCTCCAAGGGTTCGTTCAGTTCTTGCATCTCCGATGCCGGGACGTAGACCGAATGAGGATCCAGTTCCTTCACCAACAGGGGGATCATGTGCTCGGCGAGCGAATCCATGGAGACGGAATCTACATATTGTGTTTCGATCAGCGACAGGGTGTAGGAGAGTTTGTCGGTCGGTGTGGAGAGCCTGTTGACCAGCCCGCTGATCTGCGACTCCACGCTATTGCGCCCAAGAAATTGCCCTAAGAGCAACCCCAGTACAACACCCGCGGCTAACAGCAGCGGAAAAAGAATGGTGTGTTTCGAATTTTGATACATGCAACTTTACTTGTTTTTGAACGTATAGGTGAGCCCGACGCTGAGCAGCATCTGAGTCTGCACGTCCAGATTCTGCGCCCGATTGTAATAGAGCTGAAAACTAAACGAGGTGGAAAGGTATTTTGTTGCCCGAATGTCGATGACATTTTCCCAGCGGATGGTGGGGTGTATCGACAAATGCGGCTTGTCGCCACGCGGTGTTCCGCTCTCCTCTTTCCAGTCGTTATATTGATTCATCGCCTGTGCAAAATCGGTGTAGTTCGAAATTTTGTTCTTCAGCCCCATGTTTGTGATCCAGCCGATAAATGAGAAGAGCGTGGTGCGGTAGCGGAAAATCTCCTTTTTGCCGAAGGTGCGATCGAAATCGATCTGAATGGAGGATCCGCCTTCATACTTGGCCGACTCATTTTCGTTTTCAAGACCATAGACCTGCCATCCGAACTTGCCGTCTATTTTGTTCTTGCGAATTTGCTCGTCGTGTACATAGGTGGCACTCACCGCCAACGGGGAGAGGTTGATCACGATCGGGAAGCGTGGTTTGGGTGATTTGTAGGTGATACCGAACGAAATGTCGAGATAGCCGGGGGTCATGAATCCACTCTTGCGGAACTCATCTTTCTGCTCAGTACGCGATTTATAGCCGTTGATAAATTGACTGCGGAACTTAAAAATAGCACCGTAAGACCAGTTTTTCGACATCTTGAACGAGGGGGCTATCGACAATTGAAATTCATCCTGATTCTTGAACCACACCCCGTCGCTGGTTGAACCCTCCTCGTTAACGGTCTCGACCTTCATGCGGTTGTAGCCCATCTTGGCATTGAACTTGGTTTCGATGAAGAAGAGGTTTTTGGAGAAGGTGTGGCGCAGAAACATCGAAGCAATCAGCGCAATCGAGTTATCACCGCCCGAAGTAGCAATCCACGAGTCACTATACGATGTCAACGTTCCCTGTAGGCCACCGCCTATTTCCAAGTAGTTGCGCTTTTTGCGGATCGCAGCACGCTCGGCACGGTAGCGGGCACGATTGAAAAATTCGGCGTCCACCGCGGTGGATTTGATCTCGTTTTTGAAGGTCACGCTCTCCTTTTGGGTGTCTACCTTGTCTATGGTAATTTGCGCCGAGGCGGGTGTGATCACAGTTAGTGTGGCAATCAACACGATAACACTGTAAAAATACTTCATGATAATGGATTTCTGTTCTATATAAGTTGCACAAATTTATGAAATTATTTATAAATTCATTAACTTTGCATAGGTTAAATAAACTTTCGAATCAAATGAAATATTTCGGTGCTCACGTCAGTGCGGCGGGAGGCGTGGAAAATGCCCCCGTGAATGCACATAATATAGGGGCGACGGCATTCGCTCTTTTCACTAAAAATCAACGTCAATGGAGTGCCGCGCCCTTGACCGCCGGGCAGATCGAGGCGTTCAAACAGGCGTGTGCCGACAACGGCTACACATCTGCGCAGATCCTGCCCCACGACAGTTACCTGATTAACTTGGGGCACCCCGAACGGGAGCCCTTGGAGAAGTCGCGCACAGCCTTCATGGAGGAGATGGTTCGCTGTGAAGAGTTGGGACTCGACCGGTTGAACTTCCATCCCGGCAGCCACTTACAACAGATAACAGCCCTGCAAAGTCTCGATCGCATTGCCGAGTCGATCAACCGCGCACTCGACCATACGCACGGCGTGACGGCCGTGATCGAGAATACCGCAGGACAGGGCTCGAACCTCGGATTTGCCTTCGAGCATCTGGCTTATCTGATTGATAAAGTAGAAGATAAATCACGTGTAGGTGTTTGCATCGACACCTGCCATGCCTTCGCTGCCGGCTACGACCTGCGCACCAAAGAGGCCTGTGACAAAACCTTTGCGGAGTTCGATCGACTTGTCGGATTCGGTTATTTGCGGGGAATGCACCTCAACGATGCCCTGAAGATCCTGTCCAGCCACGTAGACCGTCACTCCCCCTTAGGCGAGGGGATGATCGGCATGGAGTGCTTCAAATACATCGCACAAGATGCACGTTTCGACGGCATTCCGCTGATTCTCGAAACCCCTGACGAGACGCAATGGCCGGTAGAAATAGCTCGGCTCAAAGCCTTTGCCGCGGAATAGTCGCAACGATTTGTCACAGCCGATTCAGGCACTCGATCACCAGACGGGCACTGTCGCGCACCTCCTCTTCGGAGATGGTCAACGGGGGTGAGATGCGGAACGCTGTGTCACAGAACAGAAACCAGTCGCTCAGAATCCCCACCTCGGTGAACAATTCCATCATGCGAAAAAGTTTGTCGGAAGAACCTAATTCGATGGCCATCAGCAAGCCGCTGCGACGGATTTCGAGCACCTGCGGATGGGTGCCAAGCAGCGACTCGTAGAGTGCCCCCTTCGCCTCCACTTGCGACACAATATCGTTATCTATCAAATAGTTGAGAGCTGCCAAACCGGCGGCGCAACATACGGGATGCCCGCCAAAAGTGGTGATGTGCCCTAACACGGGATCGCTTTGAAGGGTGTCCATGAGTTGCTTGCTCGACACAAAAGCCCCCAACGGCATGCCCCCGCCAAACGCCTTTGCCAAGCAGACAACGTCGGGTGTGACCCCCAGTTTTTGCATGGCGAACAACGCCCCTGTGCGGCCCATACCTGTTTGTATTTCGTCGAAAATCAACAGTGCTCCGACTTCGTTGCAACGTTGTCGCAGAGCCTGCAAATAACCCGCCTTCGGAAGTCGCACACCCGCCTCGCCCTGCACCGGTTCAACCACTACGCAAGCCGTGCGGCAGGTGATGTATTGCAAGTCGCATAAACTGTTAAACGTCAACGCCCGAACATCCGGCAAAAGCGGGCGGAAAGAGCCTTTCCACTCCTCGCCTTCGGGTGCTCCCATCAGGCTCATCGAGCCGTGCGTAGAGCCGTGATAGGCACGCCGCATGGAGATCATTTCGGTGCGGCCGGTGGCTCGTTTTGCCAGTTTCAATGCCCCCTCGACCGCCTCGCTGCCCGAATTAAGAAAGTAGACGCTCTCCAGCCCTTCAGGCAACAGCGAAGCAATCTTCGTGGCATATTCCACCTGTGGTGTTTCGAGCATCTCGCCATAGACCATCACGTGCATATAGCGGGCTGCTTGTTCCTGCACAGCTTTGACCACCAAAGGATTAGCGTGTCCCACATTACTGACGGAGACCCCGGCTACCAAGTCATAGAATCGTTTGCCCTCGGGCGTATAGAAAAACGATCCTTCGGCACGAGCGATCTCCACCATCATCGGTGACGGGGAGGTTTGCCCCACATGAGCCAGAAAACGATTACGAAGCAGGTTGTTCATTGTTATCTATTTTAAAAAATTACGCTTGATCCCCGAACTTATCGAGCGGTCGCAAATAGTTTATGTTCAGTTATTTTCTTCCGGGAACCGGCGTTGCAAGATGTGTTTGGCATCCTTGATGCTGCTTTTCATCCAGCGGAACAGGATTTCGGCCTGTTCCTCCTGCGTTAAATGCCAATTTTCCACGGTGTTGCGCATTCGCTCCGAGAGCATGTAAATCAGAATCGCGGCCGAGGCCGAGACGTTCAGGCTCTCGACCAGTCCACACATGGGAATGCGCAGAAATTCGTCGGCCGATTCGACGATCTCCTCCGAAATACCCGCGAGTTCCGTACCGAAGACGAGGGCAAATTTACCCTTTGCGACATCGAAAGTTTCCGGTGTAGAATCCTCCTTGTGGGGTGTGGTGGCGACGATGCGGTAGCCTTCAGCCCGCAACGCAGCCACCGCCTCGGCGGTGGATCGGTGGTGATAAATATCGACCCACTGATCTGTCCCGCGCACAATGTTGACGTTGGGGTGGAACTTGCAGAGGGTCTCGACGGTGTGAATATCCTGCACGCCGAACGCCTCACAGTGCCGCACCAGCGCACTGGCATTCTGCGGATGAAACGTATTCTCGGTGAGGATGGTCATGTAGCGTGTGCGCGATGCGATTGCACCGGTGAGAACCCGATAGCGCTCCTCGGTTGCAAATTCGGCCAGATAGGTGATGTGTTCGATGTACCAAGCGAGGGTTTTATTTGCGGTATTTATCATCGTCATCAAGTATTTTGAGGTAATTTTCGTACCGTGAATAGGCTATCTCGCCCTGTTTAACAGCCTCCATGACAGCACATTTCGGTTCGTGTGTGTGGGTGCAGTTGTAGAATTGACAGGCGGGGGCGCAACGCATCATCTCAGGAAAGTAGTGTCCCAATTCGGCATTGGCGATGTCAATCAGCCCAAATCCCTTGATGCCCGGCGTGTCGATGATGTAGCCCCCCTCGGCCAGCGGGTACATGGTGGACGCGGCGGTGGTGTGCTTGCCTTTGTGATGGATGACCGACAACTCCCCCGTGCGGATGTCCAGCAGCGGGTCGATGGTCCCCACTAAGGTCGATTTCCCCACACCCGAATTGCCCGCCACCAGCGTTGTGCGCCCCACGAGCAATTCGCGAATAGCCTCAACGCCCCTATTTTGCTTGGCCGAAACCTCAAAAACAGGATAGCCCGTAGTCTCGTAGATCGCCCGGAAGGCGGCAATCGCATCGGATGTTTGCAGATCGATTTTCGACAGCACGATCACGGCCGGAATTTTGTACGCCTCACAGGTCACCAGAAAGCGGTCGATAAACTCCAATGCCGTCACCGGCGACGCAAGTGTAGCCACCAACAGGGCTTGGTCGATGTTGGCGGCGATGATATGCGATTCTTTCGACAGGTTCGAGGCACGGCGGATGATGTAGTTGCGACGCGGCTCAATGCCGCAGATCACATAAGTTCCCGTCTCGTCGATCTCGCAGCGCACCAAGTCACCCACAACGACGGGATTTGTGGAGCGCACCTCCTTCAGTCGCAGCTTCCCGCGCATGCGACAGGGCACCCGTTCCCCTTGGTGCATCACCTCGTACCAACTGCCTGTGGAGCGCACGATCACTCCCGAAAAATAGGTCTCCATAGAGTTAGAAGCTGTTTGAATTTATTACCGAAGTTAGTTAAAATAACGTCTTAGTTCTTCGTTTTTTGCGGTATTTGGGCAGACACCCACTCTACGAAAGGAAAGAGGGCGTGGGAAACATCGAGCAGCGGCCGATAGCCTTTCGACTTGGCCATGGTCGGCTCCCCAATCAGTCTGTAATCTTTGTTCAGCGTATCGAATGCCGAGCATAACACGCTCAGCAGCAGCACCGATTTGAGCACCGACACCGCAATGCCCAACACAATGTCGGGGATGCCGAAGCCTGCAAAGTGGCACAATTTGCGGACTATGCGCGCCGCCACGGCCACGGCAATCACCGTGACCAGCAGCACCGTCACGAATCCGCCCGCCGCGGCCAGCGACTCGTCCAGCTGCAACCAGCCGCCCACCGTCGCCCCGAAGCGAGAGGCGAGCCAGATGCCCGCGAGGATACCGGCGAGGGTGCACACCTGCACAATGAACCCCTGTCGCCAGCCATTCCAGACGGCCAGCACCAGCACGAGACAAATGAGGAGATCGATGATATTCATTGTGCTATTGTTAAATAGCAACAAATATACAACAATTCCTCCTAATAAAGGGGCTACGGAAATAAAAAGATAAACTAAATAATCTGATCGGTCATTAAAAGCCTATACAAATATAGGTATAATTTTCATCCGATTAGTTCTTGTAAACTAACATTCAATGCATTGCAAATAACACACAACGTCTTTATAGTAAGATTGGTTCGTCCGGCTTCAATTCGGCTTAAATTTGATCTCTCCATGTCACAACGGTAGGCTAATTCTTGTATTGTCAGGTTCCTCTCTCTTCTCAAATTCCTCATTCTCTGCGAGATACTAAGTATCTCTTCCTGATAATTAATTGCCATTAAAAAAAACAGGTGAATAATTTTGTGTTACAAAGATAAATATCTATATTTGCACAGCGTGTATCATATATGATACCAAGAGTATGGGTAAAAACAAACACAGATTTTAACAATTATTAACCACAATTCCTTTTAATTATTTTTCAACGATGAAAAAATCATTACTAACAAAATTGTTTGCAATCTTTCTGGTCGGAAGTTTGCTGACAGCCGTTGGGTGTAAAAACTACGACGGCGACATTGACAATCTCAACAACAAGATTGATCAACTTGCCACGGGCGCGGTTGCCACGATGGCTACTCAGGTGACTGCATTGCAGGGATCGGTGCAGAGTCTCCAGACGATGGATCAGCAACTGGATGCTGCCATCAAAGCACTGAAAGTTGCTCAGGGTCAAGATGCCACAGCTATTGAGGCATTGAAAGCTCAGATCACGACTTTAGAGAATGCAAAAAAGGATCTTCAGAAGCAGATCGACAAAATCAATGAGACACTGAAAACAGTTGCTTCGAAGAGTTATGTAGATCAGAGTATTGCCAACTTAAACACGGTATATGCTTCGATCGGCTCGGTGACGGCTCTGCAGAAACAAGTGGACACGTTGATTGCCGGTTTGGCTGAGGCAATGAAGCTACTTCCCGCACAGATTCAGGCTGAGGTGAAGAAGCAGGTAGATGCCGCTATGGAAACTCTCCGCAACGAGATCAAAAATGCTGCTGACAAGGCTCTGGCTGATGCGAAAGCTGCCATGGGTCCCGCTATCAAGGATGCTTTGACTGCGTATACCACCAGCGCTGAGTTGACTGCTAAGATCAATGCGTTGATTGCTGCTGCCGGCCATGCTACTTCGGCAGAGGCTAAGGCTGCTTTAGAGGCTGCCAAAAAAGCACAGAGCGAACTGGACACATTCAAATCGACGTTCACTCAAACCGTTGCTGACCAAATCTCAGCTGCCATCACAACAAACAACGGCGTGATCGACACCAAGATCGCTACCGCAATTTCCACGGCGATGGGTACACTGAAACAGGATGTTGCCACATTGACGACTCGCGTAGAGGATTTGGAGGCAAAAGTTGCTATCCTCGAAGGTCGTATTCAATCGTTGGTTTTTGTTCCCGAATCCCTCCAAGATGCTGTTAATGGGAATTGCATCCTCTTTAGAGGTGCTCAATATTTCTGGTGGGACAGTGCTGAGAAGCAATACCTGCGTAACGATAAGTCGGAGGTTGCTACTATGACATTCCGTGTTACTCCTGCTTCGCTTGCTAAGGTATTTGCTACAAATCCGGCTGCTCTCTCGATGGTTTCCGAGGAGATAAACGTATATTCACGTGCTGCGGATGATTTTACGATCCTAAGCGTCGTTGCTGACCCGGATGCAGCCAACAATGGTAAGTTTGTTGTTACCGCCTCTTCTACCTATGATTTTGCAGCTAATTGGAGGGAGAATAATAAGACACTGGCGATTGCACTGCACATTGATGGCACAGAGTTCGCCGGAATGACGAGTGATATTGACTACACCTCATCTTTCACCCCCATTTGGTACCAATTCCCAAGTCAGCTGGATGATCCGGCTGATGTGACTGACCGATTCGTGCTGGCACACAACACCGCAAATGCAGGTGAACCGGCTGTCTATACTGAGTACAATGTCGCAGACGTTGCAGAACTGAAATACACAGATGTGAAGACCGTTGTGAACTTCCTTGAGGGTTACGATATCATGTATCGGACCCCAAGGGGTACTATTATCTCCCTTGATGAGGCTAAAGCTCAATACAATTGGGATATAGATTTTGCAACATTAGGGAATCTCAAGCCTGTTGCTGCCGGTGTTCCGACTTTCACACCTGACACACACAAGAAAGATTACACCGTAGGAACAAACAAGCTGTCCTTGCAGATCAAGACCTCTTCGGCTGCTTTGATCGACGACGTAATCACTTCGGCAAACATCTCTTACAAATTTGTCTCCGGTAAGAAAAAAATGACCGTCATTTCTGATGCACAACAAGTTGTGAATATCGTATCTGATGGTATTTCGACCACTGCCGAGAATGCTGCTCTTACATGGACTCTTGCAATTGCTCAAGGTACCCAGGATTACACCGCAGAACCGGTTAAGTTGGCAAGTGGTATTTCTGCTAAGACGTATGTCGATCTGAAAGCCATAAAGCCTACGGTAACCCTGACGGATGCTGCCGGCAAAGCCGTAACCGCAATCACAGGAACCATTGCATTGCCTTCACAACCGACTGCTGATACCGATCTGCAAAACGCAACCATCACCTTGCACGGCGACCTGAGCGCAACCGAGAACTACACGTTGAAGGCTGTCTACAAGTTGGGTGACAAGAGCACCGTAACCATCAATGGTACAGTAAGCGTAACGGGTCTTCCTGCTATTGCTGCTCTGACGACAACTCAAAACTTCACCTACGAGAGCAACAAACTCACTTACGAGGTAGCGGCATTCAAAGACTATGCTAAAACGATGTTTGCATCGATGAACGCAGCTGCTGCTAAAAAGGCATTCGTTGACGAAGCTACCTTTGTGACTGCTGTGACTGCTGCAACCTTTACACCCGTGCCGGTAGAGAAACATGCGTTGGCTGTTGCCGGCAATAATATGAATGTCGTATTCGACAAGGATGTTGTGTTGAACACAGTGACTCCTTACGAATTGACAGGTCGTATCACTGCTGCTTGGGGCTTGAATGTTCCTGTTACGGCAAACGTGAAACTGGTTGTTCCTGCACTGAAACTTAGCGAAGGCACCAGCCTCAAGAAGGATGGTACTGCTGATGTGATTACGGCATTGAAGGGTAAGGACTTGGTCTTGACAGGTCTCGATTTGAGCACCGTTTATTTCTATGACGGAACTGTAGGTGGTGTAACGGTTAAGTACACGATCAAGACAACACAAACGACTGAAAAATCAACCATAACGGGTGCT
>JAVXCD010000046.1:0-11049 GCA_036659655.1 Alistipes sp. | reverse complement strand
CAAACAAGCTTGCTTGATTTGCCGAGAGACGACAGAATTTATGTAAATAACTTCGGTAACAAATTCAAACAGTTTCTTATTTTTGAGCGACAAAGAACAGGTCGAAACAGTCGTCTGCAACGGCATCTATGTGGTAGTCTTCCATGCAAATGGAGGCTGTCAGATCGTTATTTTCGGCGAGCAGCCGACGTCGATTGCGTCGATTGAGAATGTCGTAAGGCAACTGCAACATCCAGCGGGGCAGGCGGTGCTGAAGATTCAGCACGTCAAAGCGGGTAATGCGCTCCACGCCTTTTTTATTCTGAGCATAGTAGTTCATCACCTTCTCGTTGCCAAATACTCCGCAGGCCTCCACCTCCGCAAATTCGCATTCGAGCAGGTTGCGGAACTGTGCGACCGTATATTCGCGCACATGCCACGGATTACGCGTCAGAGACATGGCGGCATTAGGGGTCGTCACGATAAATCGACCGTTGGGTCGAAGAACCCGCTTCACCTCTTTTATTAGGGCTAAATCCTGTTTCACGTGCTCAATCACCTGAAACGAGATGACAAAATCGAAACTATTGGATTCGAAAGCCAAAGGAGGCACCGTCGCCTCGTGGAACTCCACATGGGCAACGTGTGGCAATGAGGCCGACGGCGGATTTTTGTCGATGGTAATGAAACTTTGCGCATGAGGAGCAACGACTTCAATGCCGTAGCCCGACCCTGTGCCGATCTCCAGCACGTTGCCCCCAATCCGCCGGGCAGCTTCGTGGTATGCCAGCAGCGAGCGTTGGAAAACAAAATTGTCCGATGCGTCGCGCGAAACCCGCTCCGCCGTCACGATTTTGGCCATTATTCTTTGATTTTGATACCCGAATCATCCACCGTTACCGCGCCTCGTTTGAGCAATACGCCGAGTGAACGTTTGAAAACTTTTTTGCTCATTTGGGTCAACTGCGAAACCGCCACAGGATCACTATTGTCGTTCAACGGCAACATTCCCTCGTGGTCGTGCACAATCTGCAACAACGTTTCCGCCGAATCTTTTACCTGCGCAAATCCCTCTTGCTGAAGACTTACGTCGATGCGATCGTCGTCGGTGATCCTGCGGATATAGCCCTTCAGTCGATCGCCGATGGCAATGCGTTTGAACAGTTGATTCTTATAGACCATGCCCCAATTTCGGTTGTTGATGACTACCCGGAAACCAATGGGACTATCCGAAGCCACCAGAATATCGACCTCATCGCGGTAGTTGACGGTGATGATGTCGTTGTTGACGAAACTTTTGAGTTTGGTCGTTGCGACGCAACGCCCCGTGATGTTGTCTTCGTAGAGATAAACAACGTAACTATTGCCCGGCAGGATGCCGCCCTGCTGGTTGCGATTGGGCAGAAACAGATGCTTGCCATAGAGCCCCCACTCCAGAAAGGCTCCTTGCTCGGTTTTGTCGACCACCTTCAGGTAACCGGCCTCCCCTGCCTTCAGTAGGGGTGTTTCGGTGGTTGCCACCAGACGATCTTCCGAGTCGTGATAGACGAAAACCTCCTTCCTATCACCCACCATATCGGTGAGTGAGGTATAGCGATTGGGCAGCAGAACTTCATTCTGCTCCTCATCAACGAGGAATAATCCGTATTCCGAAAGGCGGCTTACGGTGAGTGAATAGGTACGTCCTGCTTTGAGCATAATTAGGCTGATATTTGCATTATAATTTACAAAAGTACGCTTTTTTTCCGTATAAAATTAAGCAGTTTTTGATAATCGGAAAAAAAACGCTATATTTGTTTATAAAGAAATTCTAAAATGAAAATAAAAGTCGCAATTTGTCAAGTAGATATGGAGTGGGAGCACACCTCACGCAATTTGGAACGGCTGGAGAGCATTGTCGCCGCCGCAGATGCCGATGTAGTGATGTTACCTGAGATGTTCGCCACGGGATTCAAACTCAAACCTTCACGGGTAGCCGAAACGATGGACGGCGAGGTGGTCACCACCATGCGCCGCTGGGCGAAACAATACGACAAGGCCATTGTCGGCAGCGTGGTGATTGCCGAGGGGGAGACCTACCGCAACCGGCAGTTGTTTGTCAAGCCGTCGGGTGAGATGGTGGCCTACGACAAACGGCATCTATTTCGTCCCGGCGGGGAGGCGCGGGATTATACGCGCGGAGACAAACGCGTGATTGTCGAGTACAAAGGGGTGCGGTTTCTGCTGCTTGTCTGCTATGACCTGCGATTCCCCGTCTGGAGCCGCAACAGAGGCGATTACGATGCTATATTGTATAGTGCCTCGTGGGATGAAAGTCGCTGCGAGGTGTGGCGCACATTACTGAGGGCTCGCGCCATCGAAAATCAATGCTATGTCATTGGTGTGAATCGGGTAGGCACCGATCCCGATGCGGTGTATGTTGGTGATTCTGCGGTGATTGACTTTACGGGGCGCACCATTATCGATGCCGGCATTGGCGAGAAGAGCCTGACAGCCCTGCTGGATCTGGATCGGCAGCAGATCTACAAAGAGCAATTCCCCGCATGGCAGGATGCAGACGATTTCGAACTGAAAATCAAATAAAATTCGGATGAAGCCGCATGGAGTCACCGCTGAAGACCTCGGTCCGCGGCTAACTTCTCCATTAGGGCAAAAGCCGCATCGTAATCGTTGGGGATCTCGCCGTCGAGGATTGCATTTTTGATGATCTCTTTGATCTCGCCGATGGCGTAGCAGGGTGGAATGTGGTAGGTCTGCATGATGATGTCACCCGTAATCGGTGGTTGAAAGTTGCGAACACGATCCCGCTCCTCCAAATCCTTCATCTTGCGGCGCACCAATTCGAAATTGGCCATATAACGTTTCACCTTGGCATCAATGCCGGAGGTAATATCCGCCTCGCAGAGGGTCATAAGGCTTTCCACATCATCTCCCGCCTCGAAAAGTAACCGTCGCACAGCGGAATCGGTGACCAAATCCTCCGAAAGAATGATCGGACGCAGATGGAGAAATACCATTTTCTGCACGAACTTCAGGTGTTCATTGAGGGGCAACTTCAACTGGCGGAAAATCGCGGGCACCATCTTCGAGCCCACAACCTCGTGCGAATGAAAGGTCCAGCCTATTTTAGCATCGTAGGCCTTGGTCAACGGCTTGGCAATGTCGTGCAGAATAGCCGCCCAACGCAGCCAAAGATCCTCGCTTTTCAGAGCTACATGATCGAGCACCTTGAGTGTATGGGTGAAATTGTCCTTGTGGGCATGCACACCCACCTTATCCACCCCTTTGAGGCGATGCATCTCCGGGAAAATCAACTCCAGCAAGCCGGTCAACTCCAACAACTCGAATCCGATGGAGGGCACGGGAGAGGTGACAATTTTGTTGAGTTCGGTAGCCACTCGCTCCTTGGAGACGATGGCAATGCGCGCTCGATTGCGCTTGATGGCATCGAACGTCTGCGCCTCGATGTCGAAGCCCAACTGCGAGGCAAATCGCACGGCACGCATCATCCGCAACGGATCGTCGGAAAAGGTGATGTCGGGGTCGCACGGAGTGCGGATGATACACTCCTCCAAATCGCACATGCCGTCGAACGGATCGACCAGCTCGCCAAACGTCGCCGCATTGAGCGACCACGCCAAGGCGTTGATGGTGAAGTCGCGCCGACATTGGTCGTCTTCGATGGTGCCCTCCTCCACCTGCGGTTTGCGTGAATCGCGGGCATAGGACTCTTTGCGGGCACCGACAAATTCGATTTCCATGCCTCGCCAGCGTAACATGGCGGTGCCAAAGGTTTTGAAAATGGAGACTTTGGTGTGCAATTCCGCACCCAAGGCCTCCGCAATTTCGATCCCGCTGCCCACCACCACAATGTCAATATCGGTGCAGGGACGATGCAGGTAGTAATCGCGCACATAGCCACCGATCACAAATGCACGCAGACCCCGCGCATCGACAATGCGGGAAATCTGTTGGAATATGGGGAGGGATAGCGTCACGCTATTTTATGTATTTTTTCAGGATCTCTTTCCAAACCAAATAACCGTCGGCCATCAGGTGCAATCCATCGTTAGTATATCGTTTGTCGAGCATTCCCTTGTCGTCGACCAAGGCGGTGTAAATGTCAAGGTAGTAAAGACCCCGCTCGGCACACAGCCCCTGAAGCAGCCGATTGGTCTCGATAATCTCCGCCCCTTTTTTCCAGTGTGCACGTGGCTTGACCTTCGTGTCGACCCCGTTCACGGGAAAGACACTCTGGATATACACCTGCGTGGTGGGCGATTCGTTTGCAAAACGAGTGACGATTTTGGAGATGTTCGCCACCACGGTCTCAGGCCGGATGCCGGCCGCCAAATCGTTGGTACCCACCAGCAGGAAGAGTTGGGCGGGATGCCCCTTGATGATGGGATCGAGACGCTCGAGCATCCACCCCGAACGGTCGCCGCTGATGCCGCGATTCTTGATGTGAGGGTTGTCGAAGAGTTCCGCCCACTCGCAATAATCAGTGATGCTGTTGCCAAGGAAAACAATGTCGTCCGCATGTATGGGCAATATCTCGAAAAGACTTCGTTTCTGGTAGTTGGATTCGCTCTGAGCAAAAGCGTTCAGGGCAAGCAGGGTCACAAAAAGCAACAAAAAAATCTTTTTCATTTTATTTTCCGTTTGTAAAGTTGTACCGTATTTTCAAGTCCCAGATAGAGTGCGTCGCAGATCAGCGCGTGGCCGATCGAAACCTCATCCGTCCAAGGAATGCTCTCGATGAAATAGTGCAGGTTGTCCAGATTCAGGTCGTGCCCAGCATTGAGTCCCAGACCGCAACGGCGTGCCTGCTCCGCAGCCGCGACATAAGGCGCAATGGCCTGTTCCCGTCCACCGGCGTAGTCGCGCGCATAAGCCTCCGTATAGAGTTCCACACGATCCGCCCCGCAAGCCTTCGCTCCCGCAACCATCTCGGCCGTTGGGTCTACGAAGATCGAAACGCGGATTCCTTTTTCGTGGAAGCGCGCCGTCACCGCGGTCAGAAAATCACGGTGCTTCACCGTATCCCAACCGGCATTCGAGGTGATGGCATTGACAGCATCGGGCACTAACGTCACCTGCGCCGGCACCACCTCCAGAACCAACTCCACAAAACTGTCGATGGGGTTACCCTCGACATTCAACTCGGTGGCAATCACCTTCTTTAGGTCTCGGACATCGGCATAACGAATATGACGTGCATCCGGACGCGGATGCACGGTGATGCCGTCGGCTCCGAATCGCTCAATATCGCAAGCGACACGCACCACATCGGGGCTATTGCCTCCGCGGGAATTTCGCACAACGGCAATCTTATTTACGTTTACACTTAATTTTGTCATAAATTCGTTATATTTGCGAGGTAAAGTTACTTAATTTTTTGAAACTTCACAGATGAAAATCATACTTTTTTCTCGCCGACAGATCTCACACAATACCGAAGAACTCCAACAGATTTTCGATGCAATTCATCTTTTTGGGTTCGAGTATGCAGTAAACGAAGAGTTTGCGCCCATTGTTGAAGCCTCTGTCGGAATCGAAATTCCACCTCAAAATCGCTATGCCGATCGGGTGGATGGCGAACCGGACTCCTCGATCATGGTGTGTTATGGAGGCGATGGCACCCTGCTCGAAGGCGTACACCGCCTGCACGGCGCTGCCATCCCCCTCATCGGCATCAACTCCGGACATTTGGGCTTTCTGACCAGCGCACCGACGGCCGGCATCAGTCAGATTTTCAACGATATTTTTTCGGATAACATCAAGTTGGAAGCCCGCTCGATGCTCGAAGTGGGCGGCGACTTCACCACCATTCCCGATTCGGTGCTGGCGCTCAACGAATTCTCGATACAACGTCACGGCGCAGGCATGATTTCGGTGGAGACCTATGTGGATCGGCAGATGGTAGCCACCTACCACGGAGACGGGGTATTGGTCTGCACACCAACCGGTTCCACAGCCTATTCGCTGAGTGTGGGCGGGCCGGTGGTTGCTCCGCAATGCGCCTGTCTGGTGATCTCGCCCTTGGCTCCCCACAACCTCACCATGCGGCCGGTGGTGGTGCCCGATTCGAGTAAAATAACCATGAGAATACGAGCTCGCCACACCGATCCGTTCATCTCTCTCGACAACCGAATATACTGTGTAAAAGATGGTTCGGTCTTCACTGTCAAGCGGGCTGAGAACAAGATTTTTTTGGCTGTGCCGCACAATATATCATTTTACGATACGTTAAGGGATAAAATGATGTGGGGAGTGGATATAAGAAGTTGACGATCCGGCAAAGAAGTAGAAATTATTGCTTAAGTATTCGGAAATCATCGTTATGTATTTTATTTTCCTTATATTTGCACCCTAATATGAGCGAACAACGACTTACTCCACAACACGTCGCAATCATTATGGATGGCAACGGACGCTGGGCAGAAATGCACGGCAAGGAGCGTTATGAAGGTCATGCACAAGGCGTAGAGTCGGTGCGCGTGGTGTTGCGTGCTGCGGCAAAACAAGGTGTTAAGTACCTGACTATCTATGCGTTTTCCACCGAGAACTGGGGTCGTCCCGCCGAGGAGGTGAACGCATTGATGGAGTTATTTTGCCGGAGCATAGCGAACGAAACCCCTGAGTTGAAAGCACAGGGTGTGGCTGTAAAAATGATCGGTGACCGAAGCCGTTTTTCGGAAAAGGTGAGACAGGCGTTGGCTCAGGCGGAGAAAGATACCGCCGGGGGAGAAACGCTGACATTGATTTTGGCTCTTAATTATTCGTCTCGCAGCGAGATCACAACGGCCGTCAAAAACCTTGTGCATCGTGCAAGCAACGGAGCATTAAAAGCCGACGATGTAACAGAAGAGTTGATTAGCAAGGCTTTGTACACTGCGCCCTACCCCGACCCGGATCTGATCATTCGCACCAGCGGGGAGTGCCGGTTGAGCAATTTTTTGCTGTGGCAAGCCTCGTATGCGGAGTTATATTTCACGGAGGTGTTGTGGCCCGACTTTTCGGAGGCCGATTTTTGTGAAGCATTGCAAGTATATGCCCGACGGGATCGCCGGTTTGGATTAGTTAAGTAATAGTTGAAGATTATAGATGAATTATTTCGGTAAGATATTCTCGATAGCGGCAGCCGTTGTGTTGTTCGGGTCGAATATTCTATTTGCCCAAGCGCAGGACATAGCACCTGCAACAGCCGTCGACTCGGTTGATTTCCCCGTCAATGCACCTATGTTGCCGGAAGGAACTCCGCAACGTTACTATATCCGCAACGTCAACATCCGCGGTGTAAAGTACCTGAACCACGACATCATCAAAGCTTCGGCCAGCTTGGTGCCGGGTGACTCCATCTACCTGCCGAGTAGTTTCATATCCAATGTCATCACGCGGCTGTGGACACAGAATCGGTTTGCAGATGTGAAGGTCGGTGCGGCGATCGACGGCGATAGTCTGGATCTGGAAGTCTTCCTGCAAGAACGGCCGCGGGTAAGCAAATGGGCATTCGAAGGGGTCACCAAAGGCAAGCAGAAAGACCTGATGGAAAAGCTCAAACTCAAGCCCGGCAATGCCCTTTCTGATTATGTGATCGACAAAAACAAGAAACTCATCAAGGCCTACTTCTCTGAGAAGGGATTTCGCCATGCGGAGGTAGAGACACGCATTGATAATGACACGCTTCGTCCTCAGATTGTGAAAGTTACATTCATAGTCAAGCGCAATAATAAAGTAAAGATCGGCAAGATTAATTTCATTGGCAACGAACAATTCAAAGACAAACGGCTGCGCAAGACCTTCAAAAAAACGCACCAAAAGAGCATCAACATCTTCCGCGGCACCAAACTCAACGAATCGGACTATGCGGACGACAAGGAGTTGCTGATCGACTTCTACAACTCGAAGGGATTCCGCAACGCCACCATCCTCGCAGATTCGGTCTACACGATCGACGACAAACATTTGGGCATCGACATCAACGTCTCGGAGGGCAACAAATATTTCATCCGCAACATCACGTGGGTGGGTAACTCCATCTATAACACCGAATTTCTGCAAAGTATGTTCGGCGTACACAAGGGCGACACCTACGATAAAAAGTCGATGCACAAGCAATTGGGTATCGGCAAAGAGGTCGATCCTGAGGGATCGTCCGTGTCGTCACTCTACCAGAACGAGGGCTACCTGATGTCGCAAATTGAGCCGGCCGAGGTGATCATCGGGCGCGACTCGATCGACTTGGAAGTGAAAGTGTTTGAGGGCAAACAGTTCACCATCAACGATGTGGATATTTCAGGTAACGTCCGTGTGGATGACGAGGTAATTCGTCGCGAATTGCGCACGTTCCCCGGTGAGTTATACAACCGTGCCCTGCTGATGCAGACCATCCGCACCTTGGGTTCAATGGGACACTTCAATCCGGAGAAGATCATGCCCGACATCAAACCCGTTTCAAACGAGTTGGTCAACGTGGCGTGGCCTTTGGAGGAGCAGGCCAGTGACCAGTTTAACGTCGCCGGCGGTTGGGGATCGGGCACATTCGTAGGTTCGGTGGGTATCACACTCAACAACCTCTCGATGAAAAATCTCTTCAAGAAAGGATCGTGGAGACCCTACCCCATGGGGCAAAATCAACGGCTCTCGCTGTCGGCGCAGACCAACGGCACCTATTATAAAGCCTTCGCATTTAGTTTCACCGATCCTTGGTTAGGGGGTAAAAAGCCGAATTCATTCACCCTGTCGGCACACTACTCGGAGTCGAACAACGCCTATTATGTGTGGCAGAAGAGCACCCAGTATTTCCGCTCCTACGGTATCGCGGCAGGTCTGGGCAAGCGACTGAATTGGCCTGACCCCTACTTCACTCTCTACGCGGAGTTGAACTACGAACGCTATACGCTCAAGGACTGGAATTCGTTTGTCTTGGAAAACGGTTCTGCGAACCTATTCTCACTCAAACTGGTCTTTGCCCGCAACTCCATCGATCAGCCGATCTATCCGCGTCGCGGTTCGGAATTCAGTGCTTCCGTGCAGTTTACGCCACCCTACTCGCTGTGGGACGGAAAGGACTATGCCGCTTTGGCAAAAACAGCCGAGGGCTCAAGTAAAGATGCCGATGCCGCCAACCAAGAGCGTTATCGCTGGATCGAGTTCCACAAATGGCAATTCAAGGCGCAATGGTTTCAGGCTCTGAGTCCCAATTCGAATTTGGTGCTGATGCTGAAGGCCGAAATGGGATTCTTGGGCAACTATAACAAACACAAAGTATCGCCTTTCGAGCGGTTCGAAGTCGGTGGCGACGGCATGTCGGGTTACAATATGTATGGTATCGACATCATTTCGATGCGAGGCTACGAAGACGGTGCGCTCGATCCTGTGGGTTCAAGTTACTCCTGCGCCTACAACAAATATACGGTCGAACTTCGCTACCCAATCATCCTCAAACCCTCGTCCCAGATCTATGTACTCGGATTCTTGGAGGGTGGTAATGCGTTCGACTCGTGGAGGTCTTTCTCGCCATTCAAGATCAAACGTGCAGCCGGTGTCGGTGTGCGGCTCTACCTGCCCGTGGTGGGCATGCTCGGCATCGACTGGGGTTACGGATTCGACGCTCCGGCAGGTCAGACCGAGCGCAGCGGAAGTCAGTTCCACTTCGTAATGGGTCAACAATTTTAGGAAAATCGAGAAATTGGCAGTAAATTTGAAAGAAATAACAATCTATTCGTTGTACACTAAAAAACTAAAATTATGAAACGTCTCCTTTTAATTTTTGTGCTCGCTATCGCAACTGTCGGCACACTGTCGGCTCAGAATTACATAATTATCAATAGCGAAAAAGTTTTCAAATCCGTTGCCGAATACAACAACACCATTGCCCAATTAGACAAATTGGCAGAGGAGTATCAGACGCAAGTGGATACAAAATTCGCAGAAATAGAGACCCTCTACAACAACTACATGGCACAAAAGGCTTCGCTCTCGGCTGCCGGAAGACAGGCACGCGAAAATCTGATCCTCACGCAGGAAAAGGCAGCCACGGAGTTTCAGAAGGGGATCTTCGGCACAGACGGCACGTTGATGAAAAAGCGTATAGAGATGATACAGCCCATTCAGAAACGCGTATTTGACGCCATTGAAGCCTATGCTACAAAAAACGGTTTCGACATGGTACTGGACTCGGCCAACAACGCGACCTTGCTTTACACCAACGCAAAGGTCGATCACACACAGCAAATTATCGCAATTTTGAAATAACAATAATAACAAAAAATCAACTAACAAAAATTCTATGAAAAACGCAATGAAACTAACCCTTGTCGTTGTACTTATGATGGGTGCAACTTCACTTTTTGCTCAGAAATTCGGTCGCATTGACATGCAGGCTCTGATCGTGGCAATGCCCGAAACTACGGAGTTGCAGACTAACATGGAGGCCTACGGCAAAGATCTTCAGAATAATATGGAGACCATGCAGGTGGAGTTCAACACTAAATATCAGGAGTTTCAGAAGAGCGCCAACACCATGGCCGAGGGTGTAAGACAGATCAAAGAGAAGGAATTGACAGACCTGCAACAACGCCAACGCGACTTTTCGACAGTGGCTCAGGAAGAATACCAGAAAAAACAAAACGAATTACTGGCTCCGATCGTCACCAAAGCAAAAGACGCTGTGACAAAAGTATCTAAGGCCGGCGGTTACAGTGCTGTCTTTGACACCGCCATCGGTGCATTGGCTTATGTGGACGAGGCTACCATTACCGATCTTATGCCCGCGGTGAAGTTGGAATTAGGCATCAAAAATGCCCCTGCAACACCTGCTGTCGCAACTCCCGCAGCAAAAAAATAAGCGGTCTTTACAGATCCAACGAGGAGTGTCCGCGCAGGCGGGCACTCCTTTTTTTATGGATCAAGAGGTAATATTTGTTGGTGGAAATACCCACCCGATCCTCGAGCCTGTCGAGAGGTCGCAAAGACTAATCAATGTACGATCCTCGAGCTTGTCGAGAGGTCGCAAGGTCACGGTGCTGATTACCTTTGCGACCTCTCGACAGGCTCGAGGATCGT
>JAVXCD010000045.1:0-11430 GCA_036659655.1 Alistipes sp. | reverse complement strand
CGCAAAGGCAATCAGCACCATGACCTTTGCGACCTCTCGACAAGCTCGAGGATCGTGAAAAGTCTTTGCGACCTCTCGACAAGCTCGAGGATCGGGAACAGTGTACTTTGCGACCTCTCGACAAGCTCGAGGATCGTGAAAAGTCTTTGTGACCTCTCGACAAGCTCGAGGATCGTGAACGATTCCAGTACAGTCTTTGCGACCTCTCGACAAGCTCGAGGATCGTGTGGGTATTTCCGCCAGCAAGGATTACCGCTTGAGCCACAATACCTTGTCCACTCAGTGAGAAAGCAATAAAAAAGGCACTGTAAATATTTACAGTGCCTTTTTTATGAATGAAAATGATATTACGACTCCAATGCAAAACGCTTGTAAGCAACAACCGTTGCATCTTTCACAGCCTTGTGGATGTATTCGGCGATCGTCTCCTTCTCACCTACAACCAACTGGTTGAGTAGTGTATTCTCCTCATAGAACTTGCGCATCTTACCTTCGGCAATCTTTTCGAGAATAGCATCCGGTTTATTTGCGTTCTTGGGATCCTGCTTCATGGCCTCGATAGCAATCATACGCTCGTGAGCGACAACATCTGCGGGACAGTCAGCCATATCAATGGCAATAGGAGCCATAGCCGTTGCCTGCATGGCAACAACATGAGCAACCTCAGCCGGAACTTCTTTGTTGAAGCCGATGAGTGTACCGAGTTTCTTGTTGAAGTGTACGTAAGCAGCACAGTAAGGAGCCTCAATACGAGCATAATATGCCAGTTCGATCTTCTCACCGGTCTGTCCGGACTTCTCGGTTACCATCTCTTCTATCGTGCGGCCTTCGTCGTTCTTGGTTGCAAGAAGTGCCTCTCTGTCGGCAGCGTCGTGTTTCACGGCGATGTCCAACATCTCGTTGACCGACACCGCATATCCGGCATTTTGAGCCACAAAGTCGGTTTCGCAAGCAAGGCAGAGAATATATGCCTTCGTGCCCACGATCTTCGCAACTACAAAGCCCTCGGTAGCCAGGCGATCTGCACGTTTCGAAACTACGAGTTTACCTTTCTCGCGAATGATGTCTTTCGCACGCTCAAAATCACCTTCAGCCTCTTGAAGGGCGTGTTTACAGTCCATCATTCCGGCACCGGTCATCTTGCGGAGCGTCATTACATCAGCAGCTTTGATTTCCATAGTTTTGTTTTTTTTGTTTATTGATAATTTCTCTTGCAATTATTCTGCCTTTTCTGCAACGACCTCTTCGACAGCAACCTCTTTGGCAGCAGTGGTAGCAACCACGTCCGCCATGACAGCAGTCTCGGCATCAAGATTAGCCTTCACGGATTTCTTGATACGGGGTTTTGCATCTTTCTTTATGGGCGTTTCAGCGTTTGCTTCAGCCTCTTGAGCCTCTTTCTCCTTTTCGAGTTTGCGCTCTTCAGAACCCTCAGCAATTGCAGCACACATCACGTCGAGAACGACAGCGATTGATTTTGAAGCATCATCATTTGCAGGTATAACGTAATCAATGTCGGTTGGATCACAACAAGTATCTACCATTGCAAATACGGGGATGTTCAATTTCTTCGCCTCTTTCACGGCATTCGACTCCTTCTGTACGTCCACAACGAACAACGCTGCGGGCAGGCGGGTCAGGTCAACGATAGAACCTAAGTTCTTTTCGAGTTTTGCACGCTGACGAGCGATCTGGAGTTTCTCGCGTTTTGAGAAATTATTAGATGTACCGTCAGCATCCATCTTGTCGATGGTTGACATTTTTTTGACGGCCTTGCGTATTGTAGGGAAGTTTGTAAGCATACCGCCAGCCCAACGTTCTGTAACATAAGGCATGGCAACGGCAGCAACCTTTTCGGCAACAATATCCTTTGCTTGTTTTTTGGTGGCAACAAACAGCACTCGGCGACCGCTTTTTGCGATCTGCTTGATGGCTGCAGCGGCCTCATCGATCTTCAGCACTGTTTTGTGCAGGTCAATGATGTGGATGCCATTCTTCTCCATGAAAATGTAGGGAGCCATTTTAGGGTTCCACTTGCGCTTCAAGTGTCCGAAATGAGCACCGGCTTCCAATAATGTATTAAAATCTGTACGTGACATTTTAATTCAATAATTTGTAATTTTAATTCTCTTGACTTCAACTCTCCGGTAGTGACCTTGTCAATCCGGAGGGTTTTCCGCGGCGAAGCAATCGGTTGGTAATAACTATATATAATATATAGGTAGTCTTTCCGATTTGGAACTTGCGCCGTGCTTGCCGAAATCCGTTCGTCTTAACGTTTACTGAACTGGAACTTACGACGTGCTCCGGGTTGTCCGGGCTTCTTACGCTCAACTTCGCGGGGGTCACGAGTGAGGAATCCGTTCTTCTTCAAAACAGGACGGAACTCAGCATCGATCTCGCACAAAGCACGTGCGATACCCAGACGAGCAGCTTCAGCCTGACCCTTGATACCACCGCCATCCAAATTGATGGTGATGTCGTAACTCTCAGCGGTATTGGTAGCCGTTAACGGCTGCTTTACCTGAAACTGAAGAATTTCGAGAGGGAAATAGACCTCAAGCTCTTTGCGGTTGATTGTAATCAGACCTTTTCCCGGCTTCACGAATACGCGAGCCACAGCAGCCTTACGACGACCTACGGTGTTTACAACTTCCATAATTCTTACTTAATCTCGTTTAATTTAATTGTCTTGGGATTCTGTGCCACGTGAGGATGTTCCTCACCTGCATAGATCTTCAAGTTTCTGAGTATTGCATCGCCGAGGCGATTTTTAGGCAGCATACCCTTTACTGCTTTTTCGATCACGAATGTAGGTTTTTTTGCCAGATAGTCAGCAGGCGTTGCAAAACGCTGGCCACCGGGATAACCTGTGTGACGGATGTAGACCTTGTCGGTCATCTTCTTGCCCGTGAGCTTCACTTTGTCTGCATTGATAACAACGACATTGTCGCCGCAATCAACGTGTGGAGTGTAGCTGGGCTTGTTCTTGCCTCGGAGAATCTTCGCGATCTGCGATGCAAGACGTCCCAATACTTCGCCGTTTGCATCGATCAGTACCCATTCCTTGGTCGCAGTCGCAGCATTCAACGAAATAGTCTTGTAGCTTAATGAATCCACTTTGTTTACGTTTAATTAATACTTGTTTGTAATCCAATCTTCCCGCACTTTACGGGTGCGCAAAGGTACTAAAATATTTTCATACTACAATATAAGCTATGTAAATTATGCTCTAAATATTGAAAATTGAGGTGAAAACATAAAAAACAGGGGAAATCTCGAAAGATCTCCCCTGTTTTGATTGAATTAAACGAATTATCCGAGGAATGAAAGCAGGATACCTGCCGCCACTGCCGAACCCACAACACCGGCCACATTCGGACCCATTGCGTGCATGAGCAGGTAGTTGGATTTGTCGTATTTAATACCCACATCCTGACTCACACGTGCGGCAGCAGGAACAGCCGACACACCCGCATTACCGATCAATGGGTTGATCTTATTACCCTCCTTAAGGAAGAGATTCATCAACTTGACAAATGCCACACCGCCGATGGTGGCGATGAAGAACGAGGCTGCACCGAGGATGAAGATGTAGATTGTCTTCTCCGTGAGGAACATATTGGCCTGTGTCGAAGCTCCAACCGTCAAACCGATCAGGATGGTCAGAATATCGATCATCTGATTGCCTGCCGTGGTAGCCAAACGCTTCACCACTCCACTCTCTTTCAATAAGTTACCAAGGAACAACATACCCAACAACGGAATGGCATCGGGTACGGTGAGTGCCGTCAACAAGAACGCGATAACAGGGAAGAGTATTTTCTCCATCGAAGAGACGGCGCGTGGCGGACGCATTTTGATGACGCGTTCACGCGAATTGGTTAACCAACGCATGACGGGAGGTTGAATCACCGGCACGAGAGCCATATAAGAATAGGCGCAGATTGCGATGGCACCCATGTATTCGGGAGCCAGACGGCTGGTGAGGAAGATGGCGGTCGGGCCGTCAGCACCACCAATGATGGCAATAGAACCCGCCTCATTGGCCGGAAATCCGAGTGCTAAGGCACCCATGTAGGCTGCGAAGATGCCGATCTGAGCCGCCGCACCGATAAGGATCAGTTTGGGATTCGAGATCAGTGCCGAGAAGTCTGTCAATGCACCTACGCCAAGGAAAATCAGTGGCGGGTAGACACCATACCTCACACCGAAGTAGAGATAATTCAACACCGAGCCCTCCTCGTAGATACCGATACCGTGACCGGCTTCCATTGGAATGTTGCCGATAATGATACCGAAACCGATCGGAACCAGCAACATGGGCTCAAACTTGTGTTTGATAGCCAGATAAAGGAAGAAGCAACCTACGGCAATCATGATGAGGTACTTGTACCCACCTTCCTGCATAAATAGATTGGCAAATCCTGTTTCGCTCAGAAACCGAGAGACACTTTCACCAAGGAAAGATGATGATAAAAATTCCAACATACGATTAGCCCATGATTATAAGAACGTCGCCCTCCAATACGGAGTCGCCGCGATTAACCTTGATGGACTTCACAACGCCCGCACGATCCGAGTCGATGTTATTTTCCATCTTCATGGCCTCAAGAATCAGCAAAGTTTGCCCTACCGCTACGGTGTCGCCCTCTTTGACCTTGATATTGAGAATCACACCCGGCAGCGGACTCTTCACCGGCATCTCGCCCATGGCAACAGGTTTCGCCGCGGCAATAGGTTGGGGTGCTGCAACACTCTGTTTTGCAGATGGCTTTGCAGGCTCGTCGTCTACCACTTCAACCGAATAGGTAGCACCGTTAACAACCACTTCCGCCTCATTGTCCTTGACACGACCGATGATTACGTTGTAATCGTTACCATTAATTTTGAAACTATATTCTTTCATACTTTAAGAGTTCATTTATTTTCTAATATGTTCGGGCAAACGTGTCAAACCATGGATCTTGGAACTCCAAGGAGAATAGACACGGGCAACCTTGTTGATCGTGATGACCGCACTTTCCTTGTCATGTTGATCGCGATGGTTTAGGTTGAGAGCCAATGTAATGGCGGCAATAATTTCACCGTTCTCCACACTGTCACACGCAACTTCCGTTTCCGGAACGCCTTTCGCCTGTGCGGCTTTCTTCTGTGCATTGCGCACCATGATCCTCGCAAACAGCAGGATCAGGACACACAACACAACCAAAGCGATAAGCACAACGCTCACCGAAACGATCGTCACGTAGATACCATTCGGATCCTGTTGAAGGATGGTATCGGAGCGGCGAGCCGATGCGGTTAGGGCGGCACAGATAAGGCCTACTGTTAAAATTGCACGCCTCATACTACAATGGAATATTTGAGTGTTTCTTCGCAGGATTCTGGATGCTCTTGGTCGCCAGTGACTGCAAAGCGCGAATCACACGGAAACGCGTGTTGCGAGGTTCGATCACATCGTCAATATAGCCGTAGCGAGCCGCATTGTAAGGGTTCGAGAATTTATCACGGTATTCCTGCTCCTTTACTTCCACAAATTTAGCTCTTTCGACGGGATCGGTGAATCCTGACAATTCCTTGGCATTCAGCACTTCGACAGCACCGCTTGCACCCATCACGGCGATCTCGGCGGTAGGCCATGCGTAGTTGATGTCACCGCGAATATGCTTCGACGACATCACGATATAAGCACCTCCGTAAGCCTTGCGCAACGTGACCGTAACCTTAGGCACGGTAGCCTCGCAATAAGCGAACAGCAACTTGGCACCATGCGTAATCACGCCGCCATACTCCTGAGTTGTACCCGGCAGGAAGCCCGGCACGTCGACCAGCGTGACGATCGGAATGTTGAATGCATCGCAGAAACGCACGAAACGTGCACCCTTGCGGCTGGCATTGATGTCCAATACACCGGCCATGAATTTGGGCTGGTTGGCGATGATACCTACGCTCTGTCCGTTGAAGCGGGCAAAGCAGGTGATGATATTTTTAGCATATCCGGCCGCAGACTCCAAAAATTCACCGTTATCAACGATGGCCTTGATGACCTCTGTTACGTCGTAGGGTTTGTTGGCATTGTCGGGGATAATCTCGTTCAACGAATCCTCCAAACGGGTGATCTTATCAGTGCAGACAGCCAGCGGAGCATCCTCCATGTTGTTCTGCGGCATGTAAGAGATCAGCTTGCGGATCAGCGAAATACCTTCTTCTTCTGTGTCAACGGCAAATTGCGCCACGCCCGATTTGGTCGTGTGCATGATTGCACCGCCTAACTGTTCCTGCGTAACATCTTCGCCCGTCACGGTTTTCACCACTTTAGGACCTGTAAGGAACATATTAGATGTATCTTTCTTCATGATGATGAAGTCGGTCAGTGCGGGCGAATACACGGCACCACCTGCGCAAGGGCCAAAGATAGCTGAGATCTGCGGAACAACACCCGAAGACATCACGTTGCGCTGGAAAATATTAGCATATCCTGCCAAGGCGTTCACACCCTCCTGAATACGCGCACCTCCCGAATCGTTGATGCCGATGCAGGGAGCTCCGTTGCGAAGAGCCATATCCATCACCTTACAGATTTTGTCTGCCATTGAGATAGAGAGTGAGCCCGCCGTTACGGTGAAGTCCTGTGCAAAAACATAAACCATGCGCCCGTCGATCGTGCCGTAACCTGTTACCACACCGTCTCCGAAGGCATGACTTTTGTCCATGCCGAAATCGTAGCAACGGTGCGTAACGAACATATCGAACTCCTCGAAACTGCTGGGATCCAGCAACATCTGGATACGCTCGCGAGCCGTATATTTGCCCTTTTCGTGCTGAGCATCAATACGTTTCTGACCACCTCCAAGACGCGCGATTTCGCGATTCGAGATAAGTTGGTTAATTTGATTTTGAATTTCACTCATAGTGTTTGAATTGTGTTTTGGTTATTTGTTTTTATTCTCGCAAAGTTCCGTAAGGATGCCCATGGTTGATTTGGGATGCAGGAAGGCGATCGTCATGCCCTCTGCGCCCTTGCGGGGTGTGGTGTCGATCAGACGGATGCCGTGAGCAGCCGCATCGGCCAACTGATCCTCGATGTTTTCACATGCCAAAGCCATGTGATGGATACCGATACCGCGATTCTCGATATATTTTGCGATATTGGAATCTTCGGAAGTGGGTTCCAGAAGTTCGATTTTTGTTTGTCCGAGCATGAAAAATGCCGTACGAACTTTCTGGTCAGCGACCTCTTCAATCGCGTAACACTTCAGACCAATAACGTTTTCCCAATAAGGAATCGCTTCATCAAGGCTCTTCACAGCGATACCAAGATGGTCAATATGAGATACTTTCATAGCAAATAAATTTAAATTAGTATTTATGATGTGTTAAATTTCCTTCGTTGTTATTTTGCGAACACAAAGATAGGTATCTATTTCCGAAATAGAAAACATCTTACATACTATTTTTCAACTCTTTTTGCTATAATGAAGTATAAATGTCGATCAGTCGTTGTGCCACGGCAAACTCCGAAAACAGTTCGGCACGCTGACGCTCTTTTTCGATCAGTCCGTTGCGAAATTCGTCGTCGTAGATGATACGATCAAGTGCCGCCACCAACTCCGGAACGGAATTTTGGGAGACATAGACCGCTGCATCATCGGCTGTCTCTCGATGGAGAGCCGTTTCGCTCAAGACCATCGGAACACCCGAACGTAAAGCCTCGATGATCGGCACCACAGAGGCCTCTAACTGTGGATCGGGAATCTGCACAAATCCCTGAGACAGATGAAACAAAGCCGGAAGATCGACGGGCGAAAGTTCGTAAATGAAATTCAAATGGATGGCCATAGAACATTTACGGGCATAGTCGAGCAGTTCGTCCGAATAGGTCGTGCGCCGCCCGCAGATAACTAACTCGCCGTGTCGCTCATCGGCCAAGGCATCCAGCACCTGTTTCATGTGATGTCGCGGCTCCACCGTCCCCACCATCAAGAGATAGTGGTCGGGCAAGGCGTATTTTCGACGCACACGCTCACACTCCTCCCTACTCATAGAAGAGGTGGCGGGGACGGATGACAAGGGCGTCACGACTTGTATTTTACGGCTCTCAATGTGGAGAAATTGCTCCACCTCCGCCTTCACTTTGCCGTTGAGTGTGATGATACAATTCGCCGTACGACACGAATGACGATACGCTCTCAGCCGAAAAAGCCGATCGAAAAATGAGAACATTTGCGGGTAGCGCATAAAATTTAGATTCCGCACTGTGACCACGCGCGGAATGCCTCGCAACCATACGGAGAGAGGAATCGTATAGTTGGTGCTGTGGTAGATGTCAACCGTTCCAATTTGTTTGCTGTCACGAACATACTCATGCTGTGGTACGTGCCTTGCGAGCAACTCGACAAGGTACTCTGCCGAACCTCCCAAGGCTGATTCGGCAGCCGTATTAAATCCGATTTTCATATAAGCTTAAAAGTTGTTGGCATAACATATCATCCGTTTAGTAAAAAATAGTTACCTTCGCTAAATAAAAATAAGATACGCAATGAAGAGAGTAGTACTTATTTTCACCCTGCTGTTGTGTTTTTGTGTCGCAGAAGCACAGAACATCGTCTTGGGCACCCGCGTGCCCGAATTGAAAGTCCAAACTTGGCTCGAAGGTCGGCAGCCCGCACCTTCCGAGTTGACCTACATCGAATTTTTCCACTCCGCCAGCAAGAGTGGTTTCGCCTCACTGGATCATCTGAAACTTATCTCTAACAAATTAAGCACCAAACTCAGTATAATTGTCATCGTGCAGGAACAAGAGACCAAAACTCTGGATCGGCTCAGACCCTATTGTTCCGGCCAAATGTATATAGGGATAGACAATTCCGGGAAAGATTTCCTCAACTTCGGGGTCAGTTACGTACCCTTCGGTGTGCTGGTCAACGCAAAAGATCGCGCGCTGTGGATGGGCAATACCTTGAAGTTAACACCTGCATTCATCGAAAAAATAGAAAAATAATAGTATGCCATTTACCAAAATTCAACACTACGAAAAAGAATACCTCGATAAGCATCACAACAGCGCGTTGAACGTCACTTCGGGCGTTGCCGATCAGCCCATTGTAAACCCCTATTTCACCCGGAAAAGCAAGCGGGTGCTCTCTACGGATGCGTATGTCGAGGGAATCCTTGAGAGTAATATCACCATCTTGTCACAGGCCATCACGCTGGTGGAGAGTAGCAATCCCGAACATTATTTGCAGGCACAGGAGATCATCGAAAAATGCCTGCCTCATGCGGGTAACTCGCTGCGCATCGGGATTACGGGAGTTCCGGGAGCCGGAAAATCGACCTTTATCGAGGCAATTGGCAATCAGGTGGCCACCCTCAATCATAAACTTGCGGTGTTGGCCATCGACCCCAGTTCGGAACGTAGCGGCGGCTCTATTTTGGGCGATAAAACCCGCATGGAGAGTATCTCCGTTAATCCCAATGTTTTTATACGTCCCTCCCCCTCGGCGGGTTCGCTGGGCGGTGTGGCACGCAAAACACGCGAGACCATCGTGCTGTGTGAGGCGGCGGGCTTCGATGTGATCTTCATCGAAACCGTGGGCGTGGGGCAATCCGAAACGGCTGTACATTCCATGGTGGATCTCTTTATGTTGTTGCAGATTTCGGGTGCCGGTGATGAGTTGCAAGGCATCAAACGCGGTATCATGGAGATGGCTGACCTGATGGTTATTACCAAAGCCGATGGCGAAAATATCACCAAGGCCGAATTGGCAAAAACTCAGTTCCAGGGAGCTCTGCGCCTCTTCCCGCTACCCGATTCGGAGTGGCGACCCAAGGTTTACACTTGCTCTGCCTACACGAAAATGGGATTGGATGAGGTGTGGCAAGGGGTCGAGGAATTTTTGGCGCACACGCAAAAGAACGGCTATTTCACACGCAACCGTCATCGTCAAAACAAATACTGGATGTACGAAAGTATCAATGAGGTGCTGCGCAGCAGTTTTTATCACAACGAGGCGATAGAAGCTTCGATCAAGGGGTATGAACAACGCGTGTTGGATGCCAAAATCAGCTCGTTCATCGCGGCCAAAGAGTTACTGGATCTCTATTTTAAGGAGAAGTTTTAACCTCCATACCGCGCTTTGTTCAGCATGATAAACCCATCCACGCGCCTCAACATCTATTGCCGCTTTGCTCCCGATCCTCGAGCTTGTCGAGAGGTCGCAAAGACACTGAGCGTCATGCTGAATGAATAAAAATTCACGATCCTCGAGCTTGTCGAGAGGTCGCAAGGTCAACACGCAAAGTGAACTCATACGATCCTCGAGCCTGTCGAGAGGTCGCAAAGACAACACGCAAAGTGAACTCATACGATCCTCGAGCCTGTCGAGAGGTCGCAAAGACAACACGCAAAGTGAATCCATACGACCTCTCGACAAGCTTGAGGATCGGGAATAGTGCCGAATTGCCTTGTGATAGTCATTAATTCAAAATAGGGTCTTAATTTTTTTGAATCATGAAAAAAATAGTGGTTTTTACGGGTGCGGGAGTGAGTGCCGACAGTGGGTTGGCAACGTTTCGTGATGCAGACGGACTGTGGGCAAACTACCGTATAGAGGATGTTTGTACCCCGGAGGCATTGATGAATAACCGGGCGACGGTGATTGATTTCTACAACCAACGGCGGCGTGAATTATTTGAGAAATCACCTAATGCAGGGCATTATGCCATTGCCGAATTGGAGCAGATGTTTGAGGTCGATGTGATCACTCAAAACGTTGATAATCTGCATGAGCGAGCTGGTTCATCTAAAGTGTTACATCTGCATGGTGAGTTGGTGAAACTCCGCAGTTCACGCAACCCGAATCTCATTGTGCCGATCGAAGGCTGGGAGCAGCAGCCGGATACCGTGGCACCCGATGGCTCGTTGTTACGTCCGCATATTGTCTTTTTTGGGGAAGCAGTGCCTCTGTTTGAGCAGGCCACGAGGATAGCCGCTACGGCGGATCTGCTGGTGGTTGTGGGCACTTCGTTGGCGGTGTATCCCGCTGCCTCGTTGATTCAATACGTTCGCCCGGAGGTGCCTATTTGGCTGGTCGACCCGGGGAATCCCGACCTGTCGCATATTCGCAATAAATTGACACACATTCGCGCCCGTTCGGCCGAGGGCATGCCGCTGCTGGTGGAGAAATTAAAAGAGAAGTTTGGAGTTCAGTAAATCTCAATCTTTGTCGATCTTCAAGCCTGTCGCAACAATTCCTGAGGTCGAAATAATGCACGATCCTCGAGCCTGTCGAGAGGTCGCAAAAACAATCAGCACAATTCCATTCGATCCTCGAGCCTGTCGAGAGGTCGCAAAAACACTTGAAAGTTCACGATGTACGATCCTCGAGCTTGTCGAGAGGTCGCAAAGACTATACTGGAATCGTTCAC
>JAVXCD010000044.1:0-11451 GCA_036659655.1 Alistipes sp. | reverse complement strand
CCATTGTGTACTTTGCGACCTCTCGACAGGCTCGAGGATCGGGTATTGTGTTTCAAGTGTACTTTGCGACCTCTCGACAGGCTCGAGGAACATGGTGTCAACGCAAAAAAACGCATCTCACTTAATCGACTGTGTATCACACATTACAGCCATTTCTTATAGCGGAAAAACAAGATGGTGAGCGCCGAGCAAAGCAACATCAGCCCGATGGCAAAAATATAGCCCAACGGCAGGGTTCCCCCATTTGCAAAGGTGTAGACCCACTCCAGTTCGGGCATGATGTGGAAATTCATACCATAGATACTCGCGATGAGTGTGGCCGGCATGAAGATCACCGCAGCCACCGAAAAGATCTTGACAATTTCGTTTTGCTCGATATTAATCAGACCCAGTGCCGCATCCTGAATATAGTCCAAGCGCTGGAAACTGAAGTCTGCGTGGTTGATGAGAGAGTTTACGTCCTTGATCATCAGTTGCAGGCGCGGGTAAATATCACTTGGGAATCGCTCGCTGCGCAGGATACCCGACAACACACGCTGGCGGTCGAAAATGTTCTCGCGGAGGGACATCGTACTCTCCTGCAAGGCACTGATGCGGTGCAGCACCTCCTTATCAATGGAGTCTTCCGAGTTGATATCCTTGCTCAACGCCGCAACCTGTTTGGCGATCAACTCCACCAAGTCGGCATCGAAGTCGATGCGCACCTCCAACAACGAGATGAAAAGGTGGTAACCCGTAGAGTAGGCGCGGTAGTTCATCTGCAAACGCTTCTCAGTCTCCTTGAAGGTACGGAACTCCGCATTGCGCACCGAAACCAGCACTCCTTCCATGGAGATGATGAACGACACCGGCTCAATCAGAAAATTATCGCCCGTGGGGATGAAGAAATTGGAGTTGGAGATAATGGCATTTTCCGTCTCGGAATATTTAGAGGTCGACTCGATCTCCTCGACCTGCTGCTTGGTCTGCAAGCTGATCTCGATGAAGTTCTCGACCGCTTTCTGCTCCTTGATCGACGGCAGCAACATGTCGATCCAGAGAATATCGTCGTAGCCCAACTCATCGAAAAGCGATGGATCGGCATTACGGATAATTTTGTTGTATTGTTTGAGGTAAATTGTAATCATAAAACTCTCCCGTTTTTAGAAACTGTTTGAATTTGTTACCGATGTTATTTTGAGAGCTATTTTTGTTCCTTTTTTTGTCCTGTAAATCCGATTTTAGCGAGCTAAATGAGAATTTACAGAGCAAAAATCGGGGCGAAAAGAGCCGAAAAGAACAAGATAAATAAATTTAAAACAGCTTCTTAATAGTTGATAGAATCGGTGTTCGGCAGAGGGCGGATTCGATGTCCGCTATTCTCTTCAGCCGGGATTGGTCCTCGGGGAGATTTTGATGCCCGAATCCCAAAACTTTTGCAGAGCTTTATGTTTTTGAGTATCAAAGATGTAATCTATGTTTGCGGTCAGATATTCGTAAGCATCGTATGGCTTCTGGTCAAACTTGTAGGCAAGAATCGCCTCGTAGACGTGCTCGACACCGAACGTCAACGCATGTTGCAGATCCATGATAAGTTGCGGATCGGTTCCCTTGCGAGCCACCCAAACCGCAAAGGCGAAAGGCAACTTTGTTCGGTGTTTCCACTCGGCAGCCAGATCGTAGCTATATGTGAATTGCTGCTCGTAGTCGAACACCTTGTCGCCAATGAGCAGGAATACATCGCCCGCCTCAGCGTGCTGCAACTGCGCATAATCTGCCAAGGTGTAGTATTCGGGCTCAATCTTCCAATGTTTTTTCATCAGGTAAGCCGTCAACTGAACCGAGGTCAGCGAATGAGCATCCAGAAAGATCCGTTTCGCCTCGGCGATCGGGGTATTGCTCATCAGGACAACCGTGCGCACGGCATCCGTGGCACCTATACAATAGTCTGTGATGATTTCGGCATCGGAAAGCGAAGGCACAGCGGCAGCAGGAAGTAACGCAATATCTACTTTACCTTCACAGAAATTCTTAGCACACTCGGCGGGTGGAGACAAGAGAAGTTCGGCACGGAGATTACCCTCGTGCTCGATACCATAGATGAATGGGATCGTATTGAGATACGACACTGCGGCTATACGGGGAACTATGACCATCATCCATAAAATAAAAAAACTATCGGTTTAGTGAAGCAAAGGTAACATAAAAAACAGAAGTTTTTCTATAAATTTTAGAAAATGTGCATTTACCCCTTGACAACGGGTTGCCGATGTTGTATATTTGTGATGTCGACTCCGACAAATAAACAATCCATTCCCTCACCTCATCAAATTATAAACAGTTGCAAAGTCGATGGTACACAATCCATTGCAACTTGTTATCAATAGTTATAAACAACCTATCAACTCTTTATCAACAATGAATCGCACCCCTTTGGAAGGTGCGGTGGAACAGATCGCGAAGAGGCTTGGTTACTCCTTCTTTGCAGCACAGGATGACTATATGTCCCAATTGGTCTCCTGCTATCCCGCCGCATGGCTCGCACCCCTCAAACTGCACGAAATTGACGGCCGGCAACATGGCCGCATCTCCTACGACCTGACTTTGCACCTGATGTGTCTGGGTACAAAACTCACGGTCACGCAACGGACACAGGCCTTTGCCGACATGGAATCTCAACTACTTTCGCTCTTCGCGGAACTCTCCCTCTCTCCGACGGTCATCGCCGTCACAGCACTCGAAATCACTCCCCGAACCTTCGCCTTCACCACCCACGGCGAACTCTCGCAAACCGCCACAGCACGCATCATCACCTTTTTCTGACAGAGGCTATCCCGACCCACTCTGTGATCGGGGAAATGCACCACCTAAAAACCTATTATTATGCAATTTACACTTATTCCAGCCGATGGGTCTTCCCTGTCGGAACAGGTGATCTACGCCTTCGAAACCAATGTACCTACCTCATTCGATGTGAAGATTATCGACGGCGAAAGTCAAACCGTCGTGGGAGTCAAGCGATTCACAGAGACCACGGCGGGACGGATCAACATCGCCCCCTACCTGCGGCGACTGGTGGAATATGCCCCCACTGTCGGGGTTACGGGTTTTCTCCCGACATCGCACCGCACGGTCTGCGCCATCGTTGAGATCGGCACCCTCCGCACACCCGCCCGCATTTTCACCGCATCAGTGCAAACGCTCAACTCGCCCGCACTGCTCACCTCACTGCCCGATAACAGGTACATTGCACAGGGTGAGTCGGAGGAGTTGACGCTTTGGACCCAACACCCGTGCAACATCACAGTCGTGGCACAGCGCAGCGGCGTAACCGAGGGACAGAGCTACACCGCCCCACAAAGTGGCTTCACGCTGTTTCGTCTCAACACCAATGATTTCGCAGGGGCAGAGACCATCACGCTCTCCATTGGCAACTTCCGGCAGATCGTCTACACACTCATTCACCAACCCCACACCGCACACCGGTTGGCGTGGCGCAGTCGGGCGGGATCAATTGAGCACTACACCTTTCCCGTCGAGAAAGAGGCTGTTGTAACCGTTGATAAGCAAAAAACAGAGACCGCAGACGGTTATCTGGACACAAACATCACACAGGAAACGACCCTCACACTGCTTTCCGCCTACGAATCTGCAACAATGATCGACGCACTGGCAGAGGTGATCTATTCGCCTGAGGTTTGGCTCCTCAAGGATACAGAGTATGTACCCATTGATCTGCCCAAACAGCAAGCCATCCTCCGTCACCACGGAACATTGCGCTATTTGGAAGTCACCCTGCGTCCGAAAACAAAAACCGTTGTCCGATGAAGTTGACCATAGACTCTCTGCCGTGCGACATCGGCACAAACCAACCCTTCACCCTCGGATATGATGCTGCCGCCCGAAGCGATGTAGAGAGCGGCCGTGCGGGACGAACCGTGGTGCTCACACTGCCCGTCTCCAAAAACAATGAAGCCCTCTTTGCCTTCGCCGGCGACCCACACGCCCACAAGCGATTCAACGACACCCTACATTTCGCCGAAATCACAGCCGAAGATATTTCGCTCTTCACGGGAGTGGTTCGACTACTGGAAACCTCGGCCGTAAACTATCGCATCGAGATTCGCGGAGGGGCTTCGCAGTGGGCGAAAAACGCCGCTCGTGAGATGTTTAACCGCATTCCGATCAATTACTCGGCACGGCTGACCCCCACGGAGATTTGCAACAGCTGGACCAACGACAGTCCTGTGAAGTTCTTCCCCATTCGCCGCGACACCTACGAGCAGCAGAACAGTTCGAGCGACCTGCTACCTGCCGAGCGCATGCTTTCTGTGGATGATTATCATCCGTTTCTGCATGTGGGCACACTTCTGAAAGTTCTCTTCGAGCAAGCCGGTTACACCATCAACAGTCGGTTTTTGGAGTCAGCATTGTTTCGTTCACTCTACATGAGCGGTGCCTACCCCTCGCACAACACCGAAGCCGCTTGTCGGAAAATGGCGTTTTTCGCCCGTCGCACCACCACCGTCACCGCCCATGCGGACAATGTGGGTCGGGTCTATGCCACCCCCTTCGGAGCGTATAATATCGTGGGTAACATCGTCGAAACGGCGACACCGCAGAGCATAGACGAGGACGGGATGGTGTGGTCGGATCTGTTCAACAACGGGAACTGTTTCGGGATCGACAGTGGTAAGATTCTCTTTCGCCCACCCACCACCGTCCACGTGAGCTTCGAATATTACTTGAAATACACCACCGATCACCGCATCCTAACCCGTGAGCGGCTGAAAGGGTTCGACTCGGTCAACCTCGGCACGGGAAGTAACATGCCTTTCAGGCTGGCAAATCGCTACATAGACCACCGTAACGCACCGGTAGCCAATTTTCAATATCGCGCCCTTGTCTTCAGCCACACCCCCGGAGCGCAATATCGACTCACCTACACAATGAACGGCCTGTCAGGTGTGCTGTGGAGTGAATTTGCGACCCGCTCCACCCTTGTCACCACCCCCGCATCGGGCACCTGCACCGACCCGACCTTACAAATCAAGAGCGGCAACAGTTGGATTCCATATAGCGGTGATTGGGCACTATACGACGGATATGTGGGCGAAACAGGGCAAACCACGGTGGAGTTACGGGTGAAAACAGCACCCGAAATTGTGGAACAGACCTCACCCAAACGGTTCAACACCATCTACTTCTACGGCGCGGACGAGGGGATGCAGTTCACCCTGCACAAGAGTTGTTCGTTGCGGCCGCTCTTCTCGTCTGCTCCGGGCTATGGCTCGCAGATCTCATTTGCCGACGTGGCTCAACATGCCATACGGCAATCCCAATTCTTAGATGCCGTACGCCACCTCTTCAACCTGCAATTCCACACCGACGAACGCAGCAAAACCGTCTACATAGAACCCTGCGACGACTTCTACACCCCCTCACAAGTGGTGGATTGGAGTGGGAAAATAGACCTCCGCGAACCGATCGAGATGGCGGATCTGGCACTCGGAATCCACGAAAGCCGCACTTTCGGCTACCAAGAGGGCGACGGCACGGTGTCGCGCCTGAACGCCACACTCGCCACACCCTTCGGGGAGTGGCAAACACGCACCGACTCTTTTGCCGCCATCGCGGGTGATGAAAAGCAGATCAACCCCCTATTCTGCCCCTCGTTGACAGCCACGAATTGCTTCTCAAACGCCCCCGCAGCACATATTCTGCAAGTATGCGACCGCGACAATGCCGACACCTCAGACAGTGAGAACTTTGTGCCCCGCATCGTGCGCTACTGCGGACTTCACCCGCTGCCTGCCGACCAGCGGTGGGGGTATCCTTCGGGCAAAGCGGAGTACCCGCTCGCAGCGTTTCACTTCACGGGCGATAGCACAGTCGCCGGCTTCACACTCTGCTTCGAGGATCGGGATTCGATGACGGGGCTGCATCGCTACTACGACCGGCAAATCACACAGGAGTCCACCCGTCAACGCATCACACTCTCGTTGCGACTGGAGCCGCAGGATCTCGAAAATCTCTTCACCATCGGAGGCATGGTTCCCGACATCCGCGCTATTTTTCTCTTGGACATAGCAGGCGAAACCATCCGCTGCACCCTTCACACAATCGAAGGATATGATCCGGCAAAACCCTCCACACGCTGTACATTCACCCGACTTTCAAACCATTGACAACCATGACCGGACACAATGAACTCCTGCTCAACACCATTTTAACCGAAATAAAAGGTAAATCACAACGGCTCGCCACCGAGCACCTCATCGCCTTGGGCATCATCAGCCTGCGCACCTGCGAACGACACGCCATCCGCAACGAGGTTGAGCGACAAGTTCTCGGCGGCACACCCCGCACCCATGCCATGGACGAGACCGCCGCAAAATTCTGCTGCTCCTACGAAAAGGTTCGCGGCATCATCTACAACACCTATAAACAGTAAAAAACAACTATGCAATCCAACATTCAGATCAAAAACACCGCCGAAGTATGTGTCATCGACATCGAAGGCACCATCGGCATCCCCGAAGAGTGGCAATTCGAAGAGCCCGCATCCCGCATCACCACTTACGAGAAATTCAAAGATACCGTGCGGCGCATCGAGCAGATCGAAGCCTCGGAAATTGTGGTCAACATCCGCTCCACAGGTGGCGACGTAAACGACGCGCTGCTCATCTACGAGGCTCTCCGCTCGTTGCCGGCTCACATCACCACACGCTGCTACGGCTACACGGCATCCGCGGCAACCCTCATCGCACAAGCTGCCTCGGAGGGGGCACGCGAACTCTCGGCAAACGCACTCTATCTGATCCACAACTCCATCTGCACCACCGAAGGCAATGCCGAAGAGCTGACCGCAAAACTCGACCTGCTCCGCAAGACAGATATCCGTCTGTCTGAGGTTTATGCCGCACGATCGGGACAACCCGCCCAAACCTTCGCCACCCTAATGAGCGAAAACAACGGCAACGGCCGTTGGCTCGCACCCGACGAGGTGGTGGAGGCCGGACTTGCCGATCTGCTGATCGACAGCCCCGCTGTCAAACCCGCCTCACTGAGCAAAAACATAGCCGACAAGTGGAACGGCATGCTTGCACGGATCGGCCTCACATCAGAGACCGACACCGATCCACTGCCTGCCGATCGAAATGTGCTGCACTTCGGGTCGGAACAGGAGCAGACAAAAAAATCAATCATCACCCTGCAAGATGCACAGCAGCGCGTGGCGCCCACGGCAACAAAGCCCAAGGAAGATCCTTCGATCAGCGACACTTCGCGCTCGACAAACGACAAGGCTTATGCCGACGATGCGCGCCGCTTTGCAAAATTTTAACAACCAAACACCTTAACAACTTACAATTATGAGCTTTTTAGAAAACGCAAAAACGTACACGGGGAACACCCTCGAAACCATCTTTTTCCGACCCATGCTGAGCGGGCCTTCCGCCGAAGAATTGGGCGTGAGAGTCCTCTACAACATGCCCATGCCGACCACCATTCAACTGTGGGGCGGGCAACCGAACATCCTCCAGAAATACACCGCTGCCGGCTGGGCTGGCGGCAAGAACGCCAAGAAATACCAAAAAACACTCAACCTGAGTCGGGTGAAAGCGGAACTCGGATTCTCGGCCGCCGACTACTTCTCGCTGGTCTACGAGTTGATCACCAACCGCGCCGATGTGAACATGGACGACCTGACGGGCACCGAACTGGAACAAGCCGAGACCACCCTCTTCAAGCAATCTATCGCCGAAAGCATCCGCTCCACCATGTGGCTCGGTGATACGGCCAACACCACGGGATTCAACACCTTCGACGGCTTTCTGAAGTCCATCAAAGCCTTCTCGACAGCCGACACAATTCCCAACTACACCTACACCGTGGCTGATTTGGCAAATGCCGCAAAGTCGGTGGAGATTTTCGAGAAAACATGGCTCGCCTCCAACGAGAAGTTGAAAGACCTGAAAGCCGAGGGGCAATTGGCATTCTTTGTCACCTCCGACATCTACCACCTCTACGAGAAATACCTCGACAGCAAGGGGCTGGATGCCGCCTATGTGGACTCCATCAACGGCCGCGCCACACTCTCGTATCACGGGATCCCCATCATCGATGCACGGCTCACCTCCTACCTGCCCTCCACCACCTATCACAAGTCGTTCTGCATCTTCACCGATCGCCGCAACCTTGTGCTGGCCGTGAACACAGCCGACTCCCCCGGCAACGAAATCCGCATGTGGTACAACCCCGATTTGATGGAAAATCGCCAACGTGCCGTCTTCATGGCCGGTTGCGACGTGCTCGATGAAGAGTTGATCTCCTACGCACATCAGATTTAGCGGATGACACGGCTCACACAACGTAAACCGGTGGGCGGAATCACAGCCGTCGGGATCACGCCAAGCGCAAATGTCGTTCGCGTGATCCCGTCCGACGGCACTTCGGAACGGGGTATTGTCCTGCGGGACAACACCCTGCTCCGAGAGGTGCCGCTGCTCGAAGATCGTTCCTGCTACACCCGACTCGGCAACTCGACGGAAGGCCTCACGAGGGTACACCACACCCTCACACTCGTGCTCTGTCCCGAAGTTGCCCAAGAGCTGATTGACACCTGTCCCCTGATGGCCACCGACGGCGTTGTCGCACTGGTGACCGCCGCCACCGGAGAGAAAATCATTGTCGGCCGATCCGAGAAATTCGGCGGCACACAACCCCTGCGGTTGCACACCTCGCGGTTTGATTCGGGATGCAAGCGCACCGATCCGCCCACCACCTCCCTGTCGCTGGAATGCGACGACACCGAGTAAGAAACTGTTTTAAACAACAAACTATGAGTAAAGACAAACCTATAAAAACGACGGTCGCCACCCTCACCAATCGGGTTGATCCCTACATCAACATCGGTGCAGGTCGCGTGGAGAGTGACAAATTTTGGCGGTGGGGCGACGACAATCTCTTTCCCTGCGCCTTGGCTCTGATGTCGCGCCGCTCGACCACCCACCGCCGCATCATCAACGACAAAGCAGACTACATCTCCGGCAAAGGATTCTCCTGCGATCCCGAACAACCGCTGCTCAACGCCTTCATCAACGAGGTCAACGGTACGGGAGAAACCCTGAGGCAACTGCTCAACAAACTGGCCTTCGACAAGGCTCTCTTCGGCAATGCCTTTGTCGAGATCATCACCGACGAGCAGCACTCCTTTCTCTCACTCTATCAGCAAGATGCTTCGCGCTGCCGCATAGCCAAAGAGTCGGATCACGTGTTGCTGCATCACAACTGGGCCTCGTTCATCCCCGCGGAGGCTCGTTCGCTGCCGCTCTATCCTGTATTCGAGCCACAGGAAGATCACACCCTGCGCTCAATCATCCACTACAAAGATTACGAACCGATGTTCGAACACTACGGCGTACCCTCCTACATCGCGGGTTTCAACGTCTCGGCCATCGCCTACAAGACCGATTGCTGGAACATCTCACGGCTCGACAATTCGTTTCAGCTGTCGGGGGTGATGATGCTTGACAGCAGCGTCGATAGCGAGGAGCAAGCGGAGAAGATTGTTCGCACGGCCGAACAGAAATTCGCCGGCTCCCCCGGACAGGTGATGTTTGTCATCAAGGAGGGTAGCGAGGAGGATAACTCCCGCTTCATCCCCATCAACTCGCAAAACGAGGGAGACTGGAAGGAGTTACACGATCAGGCAACCTCCGACATGGTGGTGGCACATTCGTGGTTTCGCACCTTGAGCGGACTGGATTACGCATCGGGATTCAGTGCCGAGCGCATCCTCCACGAATACGAGGTGGCTCTCAACACGGTGATCTTAGGCGAACAAGCCGAACTCACCGAACCCATCAAAAAGTTGATTGAAACCATTTTGAGCGTTGATGCCTCCTCGCTCCAGATCATCAATCGACCGCCAACCCGCTCCAAACCCCTCTACATGAAGGTCTGGGAGGCACGCAAAGCCGACGGACTGGACTACGATCCCGAAGACGCGCAACAGCAATATTTTCTGGCGCAAATCACCAAGTATAACCTCACAAGCATCGAATGATGAAGACACTCATCCAACCCGCACAGGTAATCCAAATCGCCTTTGCCGACGGGGAATTTATCTCACCCGAAACCATCACCGAAACCGATATTGCCACAGCCGAACAACGCTACATCCTCCCCGTAATCGGGCTGCCGCTCTACGAAAAACTGCTCGCCAATGCCTATCCACCCCTGCTCAACGACTACCTCGCACCCGCGTTGGCTCTCTACACCCGCATCGTTGTACAGCCCAACCTCACCATCCGCACATCGCAATTAGGCACCACAGCACCTCAATCGGCCTGCTATCAACCCGCTGCAACCGCACAGATCCGCGCACAGATGAAAGCCCTGCGCCAAAAAGCTCGCACGCTGCTGCATCGGCTATCGGAGCACCTGAACGCAAATACGGCAGCATATCCGGCCTACAATGCACAAAACAACACACTCACACACTGCACCATAGATGGAAACTTTATTCAGACCCGTTAGCGGGATTATCGCCGGCCTACTGGCACTTTTTGCTCCGATCGCACCGCTTGTCACGTGTGCCATCGTCTTTGTCGGCATCGACTTCCTGACAGGCGTAGCCGCCAGTCGTGCCATAGCCCTGCGCGAGGGCCGGACGTGGTGGTTCGAGAGTCGCGAGGCATGGCGCACGGTGATGAAACTTACGTTGATAGTCACCGCTATTGTCATGTCATGGCTCATAGATTGCTGCATTCTCGACTTTATGAAACTCAACATCGCCAAACTTTTCACCGGATTCACCTGTGGCGTGGAGTTGTGGTCGTTTCTCGAAAACGCCTCGCAACTCTCCGATGCACCGCTTTTTCGCTGGCTGAAACACTATGTGCACCGCCGTATCAGAAAGGAGGTCGATGATGAGTAGGGGTTTAGCAAATCGGAATCCGGGGAATATCCGTCGCTCAAAAGTGCGCTATCAAGGAGAAGTGTGCCCCTCACGAGACCCCGCCTTCAAAGAGTTTTCGGAGATGAAATGGGGCTATCGGGCCATTTTTATGCTGCTCTACACCTACCAGAAACGGCATCGACTCCAGACTGTTACCGAGATGATTTCGCGCTGGGCTCCACCCTCGGAAAACCATACACAGCAATATATCCGCTACGTGGCGGATGCCGTCGGAGTGACCCCCGATCAAAAAATCAACACCCTTGATCGCCCAACCATGCTTCGCTTTGCCGCAGCCATCTCGCAGATCGAAAACGGCACGGCAGCCGATCCCGACGAGGTGGAGGAGGGCTTCAATCTCTTTGCCGCCGCACACTAAAGGGCACCGTGCTGATTACCTTTGCGACCTCTCGACAAGCTCGAGGATCGTGTCATCCATTCAGCATGGTGCACCGTGTCTTTGCGACCTCTCGACAAGCTCGAGGATCGTGTGAGTGTTTTATACGATG
>JAVXCD010000043.1:0-11513 GCA_036659655.1 Alistipes sp. | reverse complement strand
ATTTCCGCCGGATCCACTTTTCACCTACTCTTTCCCACCGGAATTTCATCTTGATCCGTTGTTTTTCGTATCCTAACCGTTTCGGCTGTTGTGAAATAAAATGGGAATACAGTCTATTTTAAGAAATCGTTTGAATTTGTTACCCGGTAGGCCTTCTGCACCCCCTTGATGCGCATAATAGAGTGGATGAGCGTGTCAACCACCCCCACACCCGGCACCTCAACGTTGATCACCCCCGACACATTTCCCTCCGCCGAAACAAGGTTCATCGAACGGATGCTGAGTTTCAAGTCTCGGCTGATTATTTCGGTGATGTGATTGGCCATGCCGGTGGTGTCGGCCGCAACAATGCGGATCGAAACACGAAAAGCACCCTCGGCATTCGACCGCCAACGTGCATCAATAATGCGATACGGGTAGTTTGTGCGCATCCGTTTGGCATTGGGACAGTCGGTGCGGTGAATCGTGATGCCGGTGTTGATGGTGATGAATCCGAAGACCTCATCTCCTTTGATCGGATTGCAGCACTTGGCCAGTTTGTATTCGATGCGGCTGATGGCATCGTCAATGATCAGCGCGTCGCCACCCTCGGCATGTGTCTCCTTGTTGCTGAACACCTTGTTGCGATCTGCCTCGGCTGCGGCCGTACGTCGCGCCTCCGCCTCCGCACCCGAAGTCCAATGCAAAAGCACCTCTTTGATCGTGCCGAGGTCTATCTTCTGGGTGGCAATCAGCGCGTAGATCTGTGTTCCTGTGCGCAACTTATAGTATTTCACCAAATAGGCCACCACCTCGTCAATGGTGATGGTGAGTTTCCAGTTTTTGAGTTTGCGCTCCAACTCTTCGCGTCCCATCTTGGCATGCTTGGCCTGCTCCTCGCGCAAGAACGATTTGATCTTATTGCGGGCTTTGGCGGTGATGACAATATTGAGCCAGTCGGCTTTTGGAGTCTGATTTTTCTGTGTAAAGATCTCGGCAATATCCCCATTTTTAAGCACTTCACGGATCGACACCGCGCGATTGTTGACCTTGCCACCGGCACACGTCGAACCTAAATTGGTGTGAATGTCGAAGGCAAAGTCCAACAGCGTCGCTCCCTCAGGAAGCTTACGAATATCTCCGTTGGGGGTAAAGACGAAGATCTCATCCGAAGCGGGTTTAGCATCGAAATTCTGCGCCAGCGCGTGAGTCTTATCCTCCAACAATTCGCGAAGCCGCCCCAGCCACATCTCGCTGCCCTGTGCCCCCTGATCCACCCCTTTGTAACGCCAGTGTGCCGCGATACCGCGTTCGGCGACAGCATCCATGCGCTCGGTGCGAATTTGAATCTCCACCCAGCGACCCTCTTTCGCCGAGACGGTTGTATGCAGCGACTCATAGCCGTTGGACTTGGGAATGGAGATCCAGTCGCGCATACGCTCCGGATTGGGCACATAACAGTCGCTGACCACGGAGTAGGCCATCCAGCATTGCTGCTTCTCCTGCTCCACGGGACAGTCAATGATGATGCGAAGGGCAAAAATATCGTACACCCCCTCAAAGGGGACGTGCTGTCGGTGCATCTTTGTCCAGATCGAAAAAATGGATTTTGTGCGGCTCTTTATGTGATAGCGGATGCCGGCCCGATCGAGATGCTCGGTGATTGGAACCAAGAAATGGGCAATGAAGGCCTGCCGCTCTTGCTCACTCTCTGCCAACTTGGTCTGTATGTGTTCGAAATCTTGGGGTTCGAGGTAGCGTAACGCAATGTCCTCCAACTCGCTCTTGATGTTGTAAAGGCCTAATTTATGAGCAATCTGAGCGTAGAGGTTCGTACTCTCCCAACTTTTCTTGCGCCACTTCTCGACAGGGAATATCGCCAGTGAACGCATCACCTCCAACCGATCGGCAAGTTTGATGAGAATCACGCGCGGATCTTGGGAGTAGGAGACAATCAGATCGCGGAAATTCTCGGCCTGTTCTTTGGCCACCTTGAGTTTCAGCTCCGAGATGTTACACAGCCCAACGGTGATGCCCACAGCTTCCTCTCCGAAAAGAGCACGGATCTCATTGGCCTGTGCGAGAAATTCCTCGGCAGTTTGCTGTTTGTGGCTCAGGCGGATTACGTCATGAAGCAACGCGGCAATAATGGAATTGCGACCAAGTCCGATTTCGGAACTGACAATTTCAGCCACCGCGACGGCGTGATCCAACAGTGGCGTACCGTCATAGCGCAGCAAGCCCGTAAGCTTTTCATCCACATAGTCAAGTGCTTTGTTGATAAGTTCTTGGCTATGTTCCGAGAAGTTTCCGCGCACCAATGTGCGAAATCCTGCGTAGCGTGAAATGTCCATAAGAAAGATTAACCTGATACCAAATGCAAAGATATGAAAAAATTTACATAATTTTGATGCGTTAAATTAGACGAAAGTGGTATGATGAAGAAAAAAACAATTTATATCCCGACAGTGGGTGAAGAGGTTGGCAATTCAATCTCGCATGGGGTGATGTCGTTCTTGACGCTCTGCGCGCTGCCGTTCGCTGCGGTGTGGGCCTATCAGCATGATGCACAGGCGTTACCGGCGGCCATAACAGTCAGCGTGTTTGTCATTTCGATCTTCCTGATGTTCCTCGCCTCCACCCTCTACCACTCGATGAACCCCACCTCAAAGCACAAAGAGGTTTTCCACATCCTCGACCACATCTTCATTTACGTTGCCATTGCCGGTAGTTATACTCCCATTGCACTGTTGGTGATCGGCGGTTGGCAGGGGATTCTAATCACCATTCTGCAATGGCTCATGGTGATTTTCGGTGTCTTCTACAAGTCGCTATCTACAAAATCCATACCGGCCATCAGCCTCACAATCTACATGGTCATGGGCTGGACAATCGTGTTTTTCCTACCTGTCTTTCTGCGCAATGCCTCGACACCGTTTTTCGTACTGGTCGCTCTGGGAGGGCTGCTCTACATGGTCGGCGCGTATTTCTACGCAAAGAAAGGATTCCGCTACCACCATTTGGTGTGGCACCTGTTGATCAATTTAGCCGTTGTTGCGCACTTTATTGCCATCGTATTCTACCTATATTAAGAAGCACAAAGCCCCTTCAATACGAATGAAGGATCGTAAATTTGAAACAGCTTCTTAGGTTGTTGTGCAGAGCAACGCGAAGAGTCTATCTCTTGAGTTTATGAAAGACGGTGGCCATGATGCCGCCCGTGAGGATGCCGACACACAAGCCCCAAGCAAGATCTATGGGGAAGTGGTAGGCAAGGTAAATGCGTGAATAACAAATCAGAAGGGTGGACACAACGACCAGCAGGGTAAACCACCAACGGCGGATGACCGAGGCTGAGAACACGGCAACCGACGCGATGGTGGCTGCATGAGCAGATACGGTGCCGTACTTTCCTCCGAATTTGACAATGTGGATCGTCTGCTGCAACTCCTCGGTGTACATCGGGCGCAGACGAGGTGTGAAGTCGGGCAACAGACCGCCTAACAGGCCGTTGCTCTTGAAAATACCGCAGATCATGTCCGAAAGAGCGATGGCCGCAACCATCATAAAGAGAAAGAAAAAAGTATTTCTCCAACCGACTTTACGATATACCAACCACAAGATCAGCAAATAAAGCGGAATCCACATCCATGTACCGGAGAGGGTAACCATTATTTTATCCATGAGTGGCCCGCCGTCGAAGTTGAGGGCCTCAAAAAGGGCATAGTCGCAATTATGATACATATCTTCTAAAATTGAAAGTATATAAACGGTTGAATTTCACTCGATTTAATCAGCATCACACACCAAATCATGCCGGCGGTCATCACCACTTGGAAGATCAGCGGAGAGTTGATGATGAATTGTTGTGCCCGACGGTCGGTCGAGGCCGGGAGCAGGTGGAGCACGTAGCCGGCACCCATCAGCAGGAAGACACCCATGTAGCCGGTTAAAACCTGTGGGATCACCGCGATGTTGAAGTTGTAAACGATTTGGTGAAGCATCAGCCAAACAGTCTGCATCGACTCTGCACGGAACATCAGCCAACCAAAACAGACTATATTGAAGGTGACAAAGACCCCTACCGCACGGTTCCACCACGGCATATCGGCACCCATCATCTTCGAATTGGGCACCACCGAGAGCCATACTTTATGCAGAGCCAACGCCACACCATGCAATGCACCCCACAACACAAAACGCAGGGCGGCTCCATGCCAAAGCCCACCTAAGATCATTGTGATGAGCAGGTTACCATAGGTGCGCAGGTATCCCTTGCGATTACCGCCCAGTGAGATGTAGAGGTAATCCTTGAGCCACGTGGAGAGCGAAATGTGCCACCTGCGCCAAAATTCGGTGATGGAGGCCGATTTGTAGGGTGCATCGAAGTTTTTGGGGAAATGGAATCCCAAGAGCAATGCGATACCGATGGCCATGTCGGAGTAACCCGAAAAGTCGCAATAGATCTGAAGTGCATAACCATAGATGCCGGCCAGACACTCGAATCCGGAGTAAAGCAGCGGCTCATCGAAAATGCGATCCACAAAATTCAGGGAGATATAGTCCGAGATAATCGCCTTTTTGAACAGGCCGGTGAGGATGAGAAAAACACCCATGCCGAACATTTCGCGGGTAACAGTGACGGGATTGCGGCGTATCTGAGGGATGAAATCTTTCGCCCGCACAATAGGGCCGGCCACCAACTGCGGAAAGAACGAGAGGTAAAAGAGGTAGTCCGTCCATTTGTCCAGCGGCTTGAGCTCTCCGCGGTAGATGTCGATGGTGTAACTCATCGACTGGAAGACAAAGAATGAGATGCCGACGGGCAGAAAAATATTTTGAAATTGCATGAATCCCTGTCCGAAAAGTTGGTTGGCAATGTCGATCAGGAAGTTGGTGTATTTGAAATAGCCCAACATGCCGAGATTGACAAGGATACTTAACAGCACAAACCATCGTTTGCCGGCTTTACTTCCGGCTTTGGCAATGCCTTTGGCGATGAAATAGTCGCTCACAGCGGCGAAAACCAGCAGCAGAAAGTAGATCCCGCTCGATTTGTAATAGAAATAGAGCGAGAAGAGGATGACGTAAATGATGCGTGCCGAAGTGGCTCGGCGCAAAAAACTATACACAAAGATGAAGCCCGCAAAAAGGAACAAGAACAGCCCACTGCTGAAGATCATCGGCGAGGAGGTATCGTAAGTCAGCAGAGCCTGTATTTTTTCCGTCAGGTCACTTATTTGGGGGAGGATCATGGAGCTTTATGGATTGAGTGTTGGTTGTCGCACGACGACGGGCAGAAACAATTCATCCATCTCGGCGCGTTGCAGGGTGTCGAGGATGTTTTCGAATTCGTGTGTACGACTGTGTCGATGCTCGGTCTTAACGGCCTCCGTCACACCGTGGTTGATGGCATCGAAGAGCGAGTAAGCCACGCGACGACCTCCGGCATAGTTGATGTGTGTGAAGTCTTTACCCGCCCAGCCATTGGCCACAAATTGCAACATGCCGCCTTGTGCGACCATGGCCTCATAGGTGCTCCAAAAAGCCACACCTGCCGTTTCGGCTGCGCGACGTTGACTGCTGAGCATAGACGGAATAGCATCCATCGACACAAAACCCTCTTCGGTCTTCACGGCACGATCACTCACGCCCAACACAAGAATGGCCGCAGTGGGGAAACATTGACGGGTGTAGGCGATCATTTTATCAACTTGGTCGGCATATTTTGAGTAATTCCGCACACCGGCCTGCATGATGTTGAGACCATATTGCAGGATTACCAAGTCGTATTCGAGTGCCGCATTGATCTGTGCGTTGATCGAGGGGTTAGTCCAGAACATCGCCTGCCCGTTGTTGCTGCGCACCGAGTAGTTATCCACCACAACGCCACAGCGGTCTTCGAATAGGGCTCCGTAGCCGATAAATCCATCCACACCCGACCGCACCTTGAAGATTAGCGAGTGGATGGAGTCGGCGGAGACCACGATTTGTCGCACCGAGGCATCTCCCTCGATGGCGAATTCCCGTCGTTGGCTATCGTTAACCACCACCTCGACTCGGCTGTTGTTGGGGCTGACAAAGAAGACGCGCGCCACTTGCACCGACTCCAAGTGTTCGCGAGCATCGGTGCACTCCCAGCGCGTCGACGCGTCGACGGTGGGTTGGCAGACCCAGCCCGAAATATAAAAATTGTCGCGCAGGTGCTGTGGAGCCGCTTTGCGTTGCATGATGTTGTATGCCGTCCAACCTTTTGCCTGTGTCTTGACCGTTCGACGAAAGCCAGTCAGCGGCGAGGAGACCGGCACAAATCCGACCCCTCCGCCATCGTAGGCAGATTGCAATTTTTCGCGCAGATCCGCTGTGAGAATGTCCCCCTCAATAAACGAATCACCCAGCACGGCAATACGTACCGGTGCCGTGTGCTTGGCCAATTTATGGTAGAAGGCTTTCAGCCGGCCATTGCCCGTGGAGTCAAAATCTTCGATGTCTATCAGCGTGGATAGCAGGCGAGTGGTATCGAGCATAATTCGGTTTTGCGCAATAGAATCGGCCGGTTCGGTTCGCGAGGATAGATCCCATGCAAAGCGGGTTTCAACCACGGGAGGCAAGGTATCGGCCTCTATTTGCTCGGCAACAGCCTCCATATCTACACGGTACTCCGCTTCATCGAACAGCGGCGACTCTTTCTCCACCTCGATTTTGTCGGCAAAAGAGATCAGGTCGGAGAGGATGTTGGCTCTTCGAAACGAGATGCCGCCAATGCTTTGCGGTGGGATGAAACTCACTCCTAATAACAAGATGATCAGTGCCACAAGCGCCAACCATCCTCTATGGGTGTAGTCTTTTTCGTTCATGTATTTGTTAGTTGCGTCGACCTAATATTAGGAACACATAGTAGAGCACCGAGGCGATCGCACTCAATGCAGCCACCAGATAGGTACGTGCCGCCCAACTCAAGGCCTCTTTCGCCTGCACAAGTTGTACGCCCTGCATGGTGCGGCTCGACTCAAGCCATGCGAGTGCACGCGACGAGGCGTTATACTCCACCGGCAACGTCACGATCGAGAAGACAGCCGACATGGTGATCAGCCCGATTCCGATCCAGCACACAATGTCGTTGTTGGTTGCGGCCATCAAGGCCAATCCGCCGATGATCACCCACATAGCGGCACGGGACGAGAAGGTGACGATGGGCACCAACTGCGAACGCATCACCAACGGCGCATAGCCTTGGGCATGTTGCACTGCGTGACCACACTCATGCGCTGCCACGGCAGCGGCCGAAATGCTCGTACTCGAATAGACGCTGTCACTGAGGTTGACGGTCATGGTTTGCGGATTGAAATGGTCGGTGAGGTTGCCCGCAACATGGGTCACCGTGACATTGTGTATGTGGTTGTCGCGCAGCATCTTCTCGGCCACCTCCGCGCCGGTCAGACCGCCGGGGAATTGGACTTTCGAATATTTCTTGAACACCGCCTGCAAGCGCGCTTGCACGATGTAACCGATGATGCCGATTGCGACCATTAGTAACAAGGGAGCCATCGAGCCCGAAGCCATAAAACCGTTGCCATAACCTGTATGGCCACCTATTTGAAGAAGTTGTATCATCATTTTATTATTGTTTTTTATAAGTATAGTAAGCACCCGCCTGTTGGGTGGGCATCAACACAATATCATTCACGTTTACGTGAGCCGGTAGTTGCAACATCCATTCGATTGTTTGCGCCACGTCATCACCTGAGAGCGGAGTCACCCCATTGTAAACTTTATCTGCACGAGAGGTGTCGCCATGGAAGCGAACCAGTGAAAACTCGGTCTCGACCATCCCCGGCCGGATCTCGCTGACTTTGATTCCGTAGCTCAGCAGATCGGCTCGCATGGCTTGCGAAATAGCGTGCACCGCATGTTTCGAAGCGCAATAGACCGCCCCGTTTTCGTAGGGCTCGGTACCGGCTATCGACCCGATGTTGATGATGTGACCACCCCCTGCGGCAATCATCTTCTGCGAGATGATGCGTGTCACATAGAGCAATCCCTTGACATTGGTGTCGATCATCGCATCCCAATCGGTCGTGTCGCCCCGGTCAATATGCTCCAACCCGGCAGCCAACCCGGCGTTATTGACCAGCACATCCACCCGTGTGAGGGGTTCGAGTTGTGCGGTGCAGGCAGCCTGCTCTCGCACATCGAAACAAAGTACAGTGCACTTCGCACCCAATGCCTCGATCTCTTTTTTGAGGTCGGCGAGACGCTCTGCGCGACGACCCGTGGCGATGATCTCGAAGCCTAACTTCGCCAGACGCAGTGCCGTAGCCCGTCCTATGCCTGAAGTAGCACCTGTGATTAATGCTTGTCTTTTCATAATCGTAGTGATAGAATGGACAAAAATACGAAAATTTGTGTTACTTTGCATCAAATTAGAAACAGTTTTTTATCACGAAGCAAAAGCACACTGTTGAATACGGAATTTTTCATAGCTCGTCGCACCGCTGCATCCTCTCCCGACCACAAGCCGGGTGTCATGGTGCGCATTGCGGTGATCTCCGTGGCGGTGAGCATGGCGGTGATGATCGTGGCGTTGGCCGTCATCATGGGCTTCAAACGGGAGGTCACGGAGAAGATCATCGGCTTCACGGCGCATGTTCAAGTGATCGACATACGGGGTGAAAACGGGATCGATGCTGAGCCTGTGCGACGCAGCGAATCACTCGAAAACCGCATACGCTCCGTCGCCGGATTTGTTGCGATGCATCCCTACGCCACAAAAGGAGGCATCGTGAAGACCGCCGATGCCATGCAGGGCGTGGTACTCAAAGGCGTAGATGGCAGCAACGAACTCTCCTTTTTTAAGGCGAATCTATCGGAAGGGGCTCTTCCTCGGATCTCTGACACAATCCGCACCAAAGATATTTTAGTCTCCCGCACACTCGCCGACAAACTCATCTTGAAGGTTGGCGACAAAGTTGAAATGCTCTTTATCGGCAGCGGTGATGCGCCGCGTCGTGACCGATTCAAGGTTTCAGGGATCTACGCTTCGGGCTTGGGCGAGATGGACAATGTGCTGATAATAACAGACATCCGCAATGTCCAACGACTCTCCGACCGGACGGCGGATGAGATCAGTGGTTACGAAATTCTGACATCCGACTTTGCAGAGGTAGACGGATTTACCCAACGCTTGAAGTTTGCCCTCGGGGAAGAGGATTCCGACACGACACAAAACCTTGCCGTAATGAATGTCAAAGAGTTGTATCCCAACATCTTCGACTGGCTCAAGGCGCACGATGTAAATGCCGTGGTGATCATTGTCATCATGCTCATTGTGGCCTTTTTCAATATGGCTTCGGCCCTACTGATTCTGGTGCTGGAGCGCACTCGGATGATCGGAGTGTTGAAAGCGATGGGGATGCGAGACGGTGCCGTACAGCGAATTTTCCTCTACCGTGCGGCCTTCATCACCCTGCGAGGGCTGTTCTGGGGAAACCTAATCGGCTTAGGTTGCTGTATGATACAGGCCTATTTCCACGTGGTGAAACTCAACTCCGAGGGCTATTTCCTCTCCGAGGTGCCCATCTCGTTGGATTGGGGCTGGTGGCTGATGCTTAACATCGGCGTGGTGGCGGCGATCGTTGCGCTGCTGGCCATCCCCACCTATATTATCTCCTACATAAAACCGGACGAATCCATACGATATAATTAAATTTAAGAAGCCGTGAAACCATACAATACACAACAAACAAAAAAAGAGGAGGTGCGCGAGATGTTCGACCACATCGCGCCGACCTATGATGCCTTGAATCACACGCTTTCGATGGGTATCGATAAATTGTGGCGGCGACGGGTTGTGCACCGCGTATGTCGCTACCACCCCCATCGCATCCTCGACGTAGCCACGGGCACAGGGGATCTGGCCATTGCCATGGCCAAGCACATCGAGGGGGCTCAGGTGTTGGGTGTGGATCTCTCGGAAAAGATGCTGGAAGTGGCGCGTTATAAAGTTTCGCGCTGCGGTCTGGACGAACGGGTGGTGCTCGATCTGGGGGATGCCGAACACCTCGACATAGCCGACGGCACGATCGACGTAGCGACGGTGGCTTTTGGAGTGCGCAATTTCGAAGATCCGGAGGCGGGACTCAAAGAGATCGCCCGCACAATAAAACCGGGTGGACAAATCGTTATACTGGAGTTCTCGACACCGTCCAACACGACGTTTCGCACGGTGTATGAGTTCTACAACCATCGGATTCTACCCTGTGTCGGCGGAATGATCTCCAACGACAAACGGGCTTACGAATACCTGCCAGCCTCGGTGAAAGAGTTCCCCGCACCGAAGGTGTTCATGGAGATGATGCGACGTGTGGGGTTCAAAAATTGCCGTGCCCGCAGTCAAAGTTTCGGCATAGCACAAATATATATAGGTGAAAAATGAGAAAATTAATCGTTCTATTTGTGGTGATGATGACCGCCGTGTCGTTGTCCTCCTGCCAAAAAGCCATCGAGAAAGCACGGCGTAACATCCGTGTCGAAGCCGTGGAGCAGGTCGAGGTGCACGCTCTGTCGGGAGTTGACATCACCCTGCGTGTGATGAATAACACCGGACACCGACTATCACTGCATACGGCGGAGTTGAAACTATTCTACGACAGCAATTATGTGGGTAATGCTGTTTTGCGCGAGGCGGTCGAAGTCCCGAAACGTGCCACAACAAGCATCACCACCCGCTGGAAGGTGAAGATCTCCGATCCCATTGCACTCTACCTGATGAGCAAAAAAATCAACCAAGGCGACATCTCGTTGCTGGCCGTGTCGTTCGACCTGACGGGCAAGGGCGGACCGGCTCCCATCACTATTTCGCAGCAGATGATTCCGTTATCCGATTTTCTTCGTATCTTTGGGGTCTCTATAGAAGAGGTAAAAAACAGATTTAAGTAGTAAAATGCGTAAATTCTTCAGCCTGATCTTGGCGTTGGCCACCGTTTCGACGCTCTCAGCACAATCTCTCGCGGCCTTCAAGGAGCAGTTGGCTCAGCCGGCGGACGGCATCTCCGGAGCCGCCATCGTTACGGTCACGGAGTATGGTAATGCTGCCGCGGCCATCGAAAATGCTGCGCGCAACAGCGCCCGCTCACGGGTAAAAGGTTATCGCGTCTGCATTTTTTTCGACAACGGACAGAATGCACGTGCTTATGCCGATGTTGCAGAGGCTTCGTTTCAGAATAGTTATCCCGACATTCGCTCCTACAAGGTTTACGACAACCCTTATTTCAAAGTAACCGTCGGCAACTGCCTGACCGAAGAGGAGGCTGTTATTTTGCGAGAACGCATCCGCAACACCTTCCCAAAGGCTTTTTTGAAAAATGAAGAGATCTCTCTCAATGACTTGAGATGATTAAGAAGCTGTTTTAAATTTATTAATCTTGTTCTTTTCGGCTCTTTTTACCCCAATTTCCGTCCTATAAATCCTCATTTAGCTCGCTAAAATCGGGTTTACAGAACAAAAACAGGAACAAAAATAGCGCTAAAATAAC
>JAVXCD010000042.1:0-11514 GCA_036659655.1 Alistipes sp. | reverse complement strand
ATTTAGCTCGCTAAAATCGGATTTATAGAACAAAAACAGGAACAAAAATAGCTCTCAAATAACTTCGGTAACAAATTCAAACAGCTTCTAAATTATTCGCCTTTCATCTGTTTGAAAAGTGCATCGTAGGAGATGTATTTATCCTGCATGCCCTCTTCGTCGCGGAAACGGTAGCACAGTTGCTTCAAGTATTCAACCGAATTTATATCTTCGGGCTTGAGTGTGTGAGCTTTCTCCAAACAAGGTATTGCTTCCCTGTAGACGGCATTCACTTGCTTGATATCTGCTTCAGAGTCTGCCGTACTGGTGTAAGCCTTTGAATTCATCTGACTGTTTAGGTCATCACCCTTATAAATATAGAACATCCCCAGATAGTAGGATCCTTCGAATAGTTCGGGTTTCAGTTCAACCACTTTTTTGAATGATGCGATGCTCTCGTCGAAATTCTTGAGAACGAAGAAAATACGACCACGACCAAACCACAGATCCACGTTTGTCGGATCACGCTCGATGGCTGTGTCGATCATCGTTACCAGATCGGCAGGATTTCCAATGCCCTCTTCCGAGGCGTAGAGTTGGATTAGTCCGTCGAGGATCCGCTCGTTCTTTGGAAATTTCTCGATGCCTGTCAGCAATGTTTGCTTTGCTTTACCCACATAATCGGTTCTCCATGCGGTGTCTTCGGGTTTCAGATCTTTCTGACCATAGTAGCAGTGGAACAGATAATAATAGATATTACCCTCTTCGTCCACATATCCCAAATCAAGGGCTTTGTTCAGGCACGCAGCACCTTCAACATACGATTTCGGATCTGTTGCACCGTTCACCGTCAGCAGATAACCTGCATAGTAGAGCAACATCGGGTCTGCTTTTTCGTAAGCGGGGCTTGACTGTGCTTCGAAAGCTAAAATATAAGCATTAGCCGACGTGATGTACTCCGCAATGTCGATGCCGATGCTACCTACCTGCGAGCAGAAGTCGCTGATTTGCTTCAATCCCGCTCTTACTTTTTCCAGAGAATTGGGGTCGAGTGCGAAAGCCTTGTTGTAGGCATCGATGGCAACCTTGACTGCTCCCTCTTGCACTTGCTGTGTTTCTTTCCATGCAAGTATTTTGTTATTAGCAAGATATGCTGTGAAGTAGTCGTAAACAAAGGCGGTGTACTCCTTTTTCAAAAGAGTAACTTTCTCTGTCGACTTAGGCTCGCCACAAGCAAGTTTCAACATCGTTGCATCCATGTTGCCGAAGAGATTTTTGGTAGGTTCCATGGCTGCTTCCAAATAGATTTTACCGCGATTCATCCATGTGGATGCTTTCGCTGCTTTTTTTGCATCGGCAATGTCGGCATTACTCTTTTCCATCTTCTGGAGCATTGCTTCTTTGTTGATTTTCTGAGCATGCACGCTCGACACGGCAAACAGCAAGAGAGCTGAGGCCATTAAAATCAATCTTTTCATAATCTTGAATTTTTAAGGTATTTGTATAGTTAAAATTTATTCGTCTGCGGGCTGATCGGTCTCAATAGGCTCGATCACCTCTACGTTGTTGGTCTCTTCTGTGGGTACGACAACCTCCTCGGACACAGGCACAGCCATCACCGAAGCAATTGCGTCACCTTCGCGCAGGTTGATGATCCGCACGCCTTGGGTGGCCCGTCCGGCCACGCGAATTTGTGCTACTGCTGTGCGAATGGTCAAGCCCGAACGGTTGATGATCATCAGGTCGTTGTCGTCGGTAACTGCCTGCATGGAGATCAGTTTGCCGGTTTTCTCCGTTACGTTGATGGTCTTCACACCCTTTCCGCCACGATTGGTGATGCGATATTCGTCGAGATCCGTGCGTTTTCCGTAGCCGTTCTCGCTCAATACCAACACATCCTGCTTGCTTTGAGGTTCGATGCAGAGCATGCCAATTACCTCGTCGCTCTCCTCAATCGAGATGCCGCGGACTCCGGCTCCGACACGTCCGATCGGACGCACCGTGCTTTCGTTGAAGCGAATTGCCTTGCCTTCGCGGGCAGCAATCATCACCTCGGCCTGTCCACTGGTGAGCATCGCCTCGATCAGTTGATCACCCTCGCGGATTACGATCGCATTGACACCGTTTTGCCGCGGGCGTGAATAAGCTTCTAATTTGGTCTTCTTGATCGTGCCGTCCTTGGTGCACATGATGATGTAGTTGTTGTCTACATATTCCTTGTCATCCAAGTGTTTTACATTGATATAAGCACGTACTTTGTCGTCCGCCTCGATCTGGATGACATTCTGGATGGCGCGCCCCTTCGAGGAGCGTGTGCCTTCGGGAATTTCATAGACTTTGAGCCAGAAGCAACGTCCCTTTTCCGTAAAGAAGAGCATGGTGTTGTGCATGGTAGCCACGTAGATATGCTCAATAAAATCTTCATCGCGTGTTGCACTGCCCTTGGCACCGATACCGCCTCTGTTTTGGGTGCGGTATTCGACCAATGGGGTGCGTTTCATGTAGCCCATGTGGGAAATGGTGATCACCATCTCGTCGTCGGCATAGAAATCTTCGGGGTTGAACTCCTCCGAGGAGTAGATAATTTCCGAACGACGCGGATCGCCGTATTTTTCTTTCATCTCAAGCAACTCGTCGCGAATCACCTTCAACTGCATCTCGTTGCTACCGAGGATCTCTTGGAAAGTGGCGATCTGCTTCATCAGTTCATCTCGCTCGGCAATCAATTTGCCATGCTCCAGCCCTGTCAGCGCGCGCAAGCGCATTTCGATGATGGCCGTAGCTTGCAGATCGCTCAATGCGAAACGGTCGATCATGGCTTGTTTGGCCACGTCGGGAGTTTGCGAACCACGGATGATCTTGATGATTTCGTCGATGTTGTCTTGCGCAATCAGCAGACCCATAACAATATGCAGCCGCTCCTCTGCCTTGCGCAGGTCGTAACGGGTGCGTCGCACAATCACATCGTGACGATGCTCCACAAAGTGGTGGATCATATCCCGCAAGTTGAGCATCATCGGGCGACCCTGTACCAGTGCAATGTTGTTGACGGCAAACGAAGTCTGCAATCCGGAGTTTTTGAACAACGTATTGAGCACCACACTTGCCACGGCATCTGTCTTCAGAATGATGATGATGCGCATGCCGTTGCGGTCGCTCTCATCATTAATATAGGAGATACCTTCGATTTTCTTCTCGTTAATCAGGTCGGCGATCTTTTTGATCATCTCGGCTTTATTGACCATGTAGGGGATCTCCGTGATGACGATACACTCACGGCCGCTGGCCGTATGTTCGATTTCGGTGCGTGCGCGCATCATCACCCGACCGCGACCTGTCAGTAAAGCCTCTTTCACACCTTCGTAGCCGTAGATGATACCTCCGGTGGGAAAGTCGGGTCCTTTGACATATTTCAGCAACTCCTCGCACGTCACATCGTGGTTGTCGAGGTAGGCGCAGCAAGCGTCGATCACCTCGCCCAAGTTGTGGGGAGCCATGTTGGTGGCCATACCCACCGCAATACCGCTCGCACCGTTGACCAGCAGCAGCGGGATTTTGGTCGGAAGCACCGTAGGTTCGGGCATTGTATCATCGAAGTTGAGCGTCCAATCAATGGTCTCCTTGTCGATGTCAGCCATCACCTCGTCGGTGATCTTCTTCATGCGCGCCTCGGTGTAACGCATGGCAGCCGGCGAATCGCCGTCCACCGAACCGAAGTTACCCTGTCCGTCGACCAAGGGGTAGCGCATCGACCAGTTTTGTGCCATACGCACCATTGCCTCGTAGACCGAACTGTCGCCGTGCGGGTGGAACTTACCCAGTACGTCTCCGACAATACGTGCCGATTTACGGGTGGGTTTATCGGAGGCGAGGTTCAACTCCGCGCTCATGTCGTAGAGAATACGACGATGCACGGGTTTCAATCCATCTCTGACATCCGGCAGTGCGCGCGATACGATGACCGACATCGAGTAGTCGATATATGCCGATTTCATCTGCTCTTCGACATTGATGGGGATAATTCGCCCCACCAAACCTGCATTTTTTTCTTCTTCAGTTAACATCTTTATAATTTACTTGGAATAACATCTTTTAACGAACAAAAATACGATTTATTTCGGATATGGCCAATTCTAAGGCCTGATTTTTTCCTGATTAGCGGAAAGTTTTTTATAAATGCCCTATTTTTGGTGCTTTTAAGGCGATCTGATGGCCTGAAAATAAATGCTCGACACCTTGACGGCACAAATTCATTCGGCAGTCCGTCCTTGGAAATATTCACGGGATCCGGAAATCGAGGCAATGTGCGTTTTTGTTTGTCCAAAATGAAATTGTGGAGCGCGAATTGCGACTTCTCGATTAATTTGAATTATCTTTGCACTCTAATTTCAATGATATGGCAGATTCCAATTTTGTAGATTATGTAAAAATTTATGCCCGTTCGGGTCACGGCGGCGGCGGATCCACCCATTTTCGTCGCGAGAAATTCGTGGCCTTTGGCGGTCCTGACGGCGGTGACGGCGGTAAGGGTGGCAGTATTATTTTACAGGGAGACAGCCAATATTGGACACTCATCCACTTAAAATATAATCGGCATAAATATGCCGAGGATGGCGAGCATGGTACCGGAGCCCGTTGTTCGGGCAAGGATGCTAAAGATATTATCCTTCCCGTACCGCTGGGTACTGTGGCGCACAGCGTGACCACCGACGAAGTGATCGGCGAGGTGACCACCGAGGGTGAGCAGTTGGTACTGCTCAAAGGTGGCCGTGGCGGACTGGGTAACTGGAACTTCAAAACCTCTACCAACCAAACGCCACGTTATGCACAGCCGGGTGAGGATGGCGGTGAGGATGCGTTTATTCTCGAACTGAAGGTGCTGGCCGATGTGGGCCTTGTTGGATTTCCCAATGCCGGCAAGAGTACGTTGCTCTCTGTGGTCTCGGCTGCGAAGCCCAAAATTGCAAACTATGCCTTCACCACATTGGAGCCTAATTTGGGTATTGTGGAGTGTCGTGATCACAAGTCGTTCGTCATGGCCGACATCCCGGGTATCATTGAAGGTGCGCACGAAGGAAAAGGGCTGGGAACGCGTTTTCTGCGCCACATAGAGCGCAACTCGGTGTTGCTATTTCTGATTCCCGCCGACAGCGATAACCTGCAACGCGATTACGACATTCTGCTGGGGGAGTTGTCGCAGTATAATCCCGAATTGTTGGATAAACAGCGTCTGCTGGCGATCACCAAATGTGATATGCTCGATGCGGAGTTGATAGAGCAGATGAAACCGTTTGTTCCCAAAGACATTCCGTCGATCTTTATCTCGTCGGTGTCGGGTGAGAATATTCTGCAACTGAAAGATTTGCTGTGGGATACGCTGCAAAAGTAGCGAAATCCACTTCGAAGTTGGTGATGCGGAGCGTAAACTCTCCGTTGAAATAGTCGATAATACCGTTTACGGAGCCTGTGCCTTGGGGTACAGGCTCTGTTGCGTATTGGCTGCTGCCGAGCGTCCGCACGCGGAATGTTGCGCCATGGGCATCGATGATGGTGCGATCGGTGGCAATCATCTGTCCTGTTTCAGGGTCGCTATCGCACCACAATTGATCGGTTTCGTGAAAGCGAATGCCCTCGAAACGGGTGTAGGTGTCAATGTGCCGCTGTCCTATTTCACCGAATTGCCGCACCGTGGGGCGGCGACGACGACTGTTGATCTCTACGTGTCGGATGTAACGGCCGATGTCGGCACGGGGAATGCGGTCGACGCTGTATTCGCCGGTAGGGATGGCTCCCAATTGGATTTTCCCACCGTAGTCCCCTAACGCGAGGCCGTTGCAATGCACTGTCAGTTCGGCATTGAGCGGATAGTCGTCGGCAAGGGTGGGGTGGTCGATAGCGATCTCTATGCCGCCGTCGGCATCTTCGATGACAATGGTTTTGCGGTATTCACCCAGCAGATCGTTTGCCGTGACGATACCGTGCACGGTCAGATCTTGGGTGATACGGGTCGAGGTGCCATGACACAGCGATTTCAGGTAGCCGATGGTGCAGTTGCTATCCTCAGCCGTGTCGTCAAAAGGCAATTCGGATGCGGAACTGCATGAGAGCAGAATAAACATGCAGAGCCAGAGGTTACTGCGTACAATCTTCTTCACTGCGTAGTTTTAACATGTACCCATCTGTTGTGCTTCCGGCTTTGCCGTGTTGCAGAATCCCTGTCAGCGAGACTGTGCCGAGCGGAACCTCGTGACCCGCAAAATCTGCGTAGGTGCGAGTATATACGTAGAGCATGTGCCCATCTGTGTCCGCAAATGTCTTGTAACCGGCCCAGACCAGCGGATCTAACTCACTGGGTGCGTATTTCAATCCGCTGATCCGCACCAAGGTGCCGCATTGATCGGGAGTGAGGGCGGTAATATCAGTTGCAAGAGGCATTATTTCCCGATTTTCGTCCGTGCATACAGCCACTCCGTCGAGTGCTGCTTTCGATCCGATGTAGTCGGTGGCAAAACCGCTTGCGGGCTGAGGCATGCGCCCGACCTGTAACACGCCGTAACTCTGGCCGACGGCGAGATCTTTCAGATGTACAGTTACTTTATGTCCTATGGGGTAACTGTGTTGTAAATAGTCGATTCCGGCCATGATCTCTATCCCTGCACCGTTGTCTTCGAGTGTGAACGTGCGGAAGAAATTACCGGCTTCGTCGCTCGACGTGACAAAACCTGACAGCGAGAGGTCGTTCTCGACCTTGAAGGTTTTGCCGGCATATAACTTTCGCAACGCCGAGATGGTCACATTCGAAGGCGGTGCGTCGCTCTTTGTGTCGGGTGTGTCGAAGGTGTCGTAGCATCCCGACAGAAAGAGAGTCGTTATAGCAAAGAGAAATCGCAGCATGTTATTCAATCCACGAATCCTTGAGTCCAAGGAAGTAGAGTATTCCATCTAATCCTATGGTTGAGATGGATTGGCCGGCCGTGGCTTTTACTTTTGGCTTGGCATGGAAGGCAATACCCAGACCGGCAAGGTTGAGCATCGGTAGGTCGTTGGCTCCGTCTCCCACGGCGATGGATTGAGCGATGTTGATCGATTCGAATTGACATAGCAGTCGCAATAATTCGGCTTTGCGACGGCCGTCCACCACCTCACCGAGGTAGCGTCCCGTCAATTTACCCTCCTCAATCTCCAGCTCGTTGGCATAGACGTAGTCGAAATTGTATTTTTGGCGCAGGTAGTTGCCGAAATAGGTGAATCCGCCCGATAGAATGGCTGTTTTGTAGCCCACACGCTTGAGGATGGTCATCATACGCTCCAACCCCTCGGTGATGGGCAGGTGTAGGGCTATATCCTCCATGACCGTCACATCGAGCCCCTTGAGCAGGGCGACACGCTGGGCAAAACTCTCCTTGAATTCGATCTCTCCGCGCATGGCCCGTGCTGTGATTTCGCGCACCAGTTTGCCGACACCGGCACGTTCGGCCAGTTCGTCGATCACCTCGGTCTCGATGAGTGTAGAGTCCATATCAAAACAGATCAGGCGGCGGCTGCGACGGTAAATATCGTCCTTTTGCAACGATACGTCGAGTCCTATATTCGAGAGTCCCATGAAACGTTCTTGTAGCACACTTTTGTCGGCGAGGGTTCCGCGCACGGAGAGTTCAATGCACGACTTGGCTGCGCGATCGTCCTCATGCAGCGGCACACGACCCGTCAGACGACGAATTGCATCGATGTTGAGCCCCTGTTCCGAGACAGCGTGGGTGACCTTGGCGATGTGCTGCGCCGTGACCTGCCGTCCCAGCAGGGTGATGATGTAACGGTTTTTGCCTTGACGGCCGACCCAATCGTTGTACTGCTCGGCAGAGATGGGGGTGAAACGAATGGTCTCGCCCAGTTCCGAAGCCTTGAACAGCAACTCTTTCATGATGTTCCCCGATTTGTCGGAGGTGGTCTTGAAAAGGATGCCCAACGTCAAAGATTGATGGATATTCGCCTGTCCGATGTCTAAAATAAAAGCGTCGTAACGTGCCAGAATATCCGTAAGTGAAGAGGTCATGCCCGGTTTGTCTTCACCGGAGATATTTATTTGTATAATCTCAACGTTGTTCTCCATAATTTTGTCAATAATGATATTTTATCTTACAAAGTTAATCAAAATCTATTTTTTTGGCTAATTTTGTCGCAATAAAAACACTAAAATGAAGGAATGATGTGGTCGTTGTTGTTTTTGGCTCAGGCAGCCGAGAAGGTAAGTAAGTCGGATGTCCCGCAAAAGGCAGATCTTGCAGGTGCAATCAACCGAATTCTCAATCTGGACTATTCGCAGGTACTTGCCGGTTTGCTGTCCAGTGCGGTGACCATTGTGCTGAAAATTCTGTTGGCGCTGGCAATCTACTTCATCGGACGCTGGTTTATCCGCCGCATCGTGAAGTTGCTGGATGCCGCGTTCGAACGCCGTTCCGTTGACATCTCGCTGCGCTCGTTCCTGCGTCACATGATTCAGGTGGTCTGCTCGATCATCTTGGTGCTGGTTGTCGTCCAGACGTTGGGCGTCAACATCACTTCGATCATTGCGCTGTTTGCCTCGGCAACCTTGGCCATTGGTATGGCACTGAGCGGTACGGCACAGAATTTTGCGGGCGGGGTGATGATCCTGCTGCTCAAGCCCTACCGTGTGGGCGATTACATTTCGGCACAGGGACAGTCGGGCACTGTGGTGGAGATTATGCTCTTCTCGACCTTGATTCAGACCCCCGATAAACAAACCATCTACATTCCCAATAATACCATTGCCACGGCCATCATCAATAACTACTCTACCTCCGAACTGCGGCGGGTGGATTGGACGATCAGCATTGCCTATGGCGATGATGTGGATGTGGCTCGCAAGGTTATCCTCGAATTGCTCGCTGCCGACAGCCGCGTGCTGACAGAGCCGGAGGCGGTGGTCTGGGTGGGTGCGCTGGCCGACAGTTCCGTGAATCTTACGGTGAGAGCCTGGGCGAAAAATGCCGATTACTGGAACGTGTTTTACGAGAATAACGAAAAATTCTATAAAATACTTCCGACACAGGGTATTAACTTTCCTTTTCCGCAGATGGATGTGCATGTCAAACAACAATAAATAGCTAATTATAAATCAATAAAAGCATGGAGTTAAAAGATATTTTAGCGATCACGGGACAGCCGGGTCTTTATAAATTTGTGGCACAATCCACTCATGGTGTGATTGTGGAGTCGCTGCTGGACGGCAAGCGCATGAACGCAGCCGCTTCGGCGAAGGTCAGCACGTTGACGGAGATCTCGATGTTCACCGAAGGCGAAGATCTGCCGCTGGCAGAGGTATTCACCAAAATCTACGCACACACGCAGGGCGCACAGGCGATCAGTCCCAAGGAAGATCCCGCGAAATTGAAGGCTTATTTTGCTGAGGTGCTGCCTGACTACGACCGCGACCGCGTACATGTATCGGACATGAAAAAATGTTTCGCATGGTACAACATCTTGGTCACTGCCGGCTTCACGGAATTTAAGTTGCCTGACGATAAAAAAGAGTAAATAACATTTCACGCGATGCAAAAGAGATCTTGTCACTTTCTTTTGCATTTCTTATTCAATAACATAAAATAATAATTATGATTTATTCACAGGAAGTACAACATATGTGTGTTGTGAAAAAAGGGGCAAATCACCCGTCGGCACCCATCCCTGAAGAGGGCAAATGGATTCGTGCCAAAGAGATCAAAGACATCTCCGGATTGACTCACGGTGTGGGTTGGTGTGCACCTCAGCAGGGGGCTTGCAAACTGACGCTGAACATCAAGGACGGCATCATTCAGGAGGCGTTGATTGAGACCCTCGGTTGCTCCGGCATGACCCATTCGGCGGCTATGGCCTCGGAGATCCTACCGGGAAAGACCATATTGGAAGCACTCAACACCGACTTGGTGTGTGATGCGATCAATACCGCCATGCGCGAATTGTTCTTGCAAATAGTGTACGGCCGCAGTCAGTCGGCATTCTCTGAGGGCGGGCTGCCTATCGGTGCGTCGCTGGAGGATTTGGGCAAGGGATTGCGCAGTCAGGTGGGCACCATGTTTGGTACGGTAGCCAAGGGTACTCGCTATTTGGAGATGGCCGAGGGTTATTGCACCCGTATGGCACTCGACGAGGACAACCAAGTGATTGGTTATGAGTTTGTTCACATGGGCAAATTCATGGATATGGTGAAAAAAGGAGTTGCCGCAGGTGAAGCTCTTGAAAAAGCAAAAGGCACGTATGGCCGTTTTGCTGAAGCTGTCAAATATGTGGACCCTCGTCATGAATAGCGTTGTTAACTGTAAAAATTGTAAAATATATGGCTTTATTTGAAGGATATGACCGCAGAATCGAACACATCGACGCGGTGTTGAAAGAGTATGGAATTAACGGTATCGACGAGGCAAAGGCAATCTGCGATGCGCAGGGTGTCGATCCCTACACCATGTGCAAGGAGACTCAATCGATCTGCTTCGAGAATGCTGCATGGGCGTATGTCGTAGGTGCTGCAATTGCAATCAAAAAAGGATGCAAGGGTGCTGCCGAAATTGCCGAGACAATCGGTATTGGCTTGCAGGCATTTTGTATCAAAGGCTCGGTGGCCGATGACCGCAAGGTGGGGCTGGGACACGGTAATTTGGCTGCCCGCCTATTGCGCGAGGAGACCAAATGTTTCGCATTCCTTGCGGGACACGAATCGTTCGCCGCTGCTGAGGGTGCTATCAAAATTGCCGAAATGGCAAACAAGGTGCGTAAAAGCCCGTTGCGAGTCATTTTGAACGGCTTGGGCAAGGATGCCGCCATGATCATCTCCCGCATCAACGGTTTTACCTATATGCAAACCGAGTTCGACTACCTCACCAGTGAGTTGAAAGTTGTCAAGGAGACCGCCTATTCAAAAGGACTTCGTGCCAAAGTACGTTGCTACGGTGTGGATGACGTGCGCGAGGGTGTGGCTGTGATGCACAAAGAGGGTGTTGATGTCTCAATCACGGGCAACTCCACCAATCCCACACGCTTTCAGCATCCTGTTGCCGGCACCTACAAAAAAGAGTGCTACGAGCAGGGCAAGAAGTACTTTTCGGTGGCTTCAGGTGGTGGCACGGGACGTACACTCCATCCCGACAACATGGCTGCCGGTCCGGCTTCTTACGGTATGACCGATACGATGGGTCGCATGCACTCCGATGCTCAATTTGCCGGCTCCTCTTCGGTTCCTGCACATGTGGAGATGATGGGTTTCTTGGGTATGGGTAACAACCCGATGGTGGGTGCAACAGTGGCTGTGGCAGTTGCTATTGAAGAGTCTATGAATAAATAGATCAGCGAGTTAGATTTATTTATCTAATCTGTAATAAGATCCCCAACAGTATTCCACTGTTGGGGATCTTTGTAAAAATGAAGGTGGGTAAACGGAACTTTTTGGATCACTATATCCCGCTCTTTGAACTTGTCGAGAGGTCGCCAAGGCACACATACACACGATCCTCGAGCTTGTCG